>JBKJYB010000150.1:0-2752 GCA_046716045.1 Nitrosospira sp. | reverse complement strand
TCTCGGGAGAGTGCTTTGCGGGCACTCTGCCTTGTCAGGCGATCTTAGCACTGATCGAAGGGAGTCGACCATTCGTGCTTTCGCAGCCCCTTCCCCATCGCCTAAAGGGCATCCTGTCCTACCGAATCCGCTATCGGCCTCCGTCTCACGCCTATTGACGAATTCAGAGCGTTATTCAGAGGCACCCTAAACTCTCGTTCCTCCTCACTCTCGTTCTCTCCTGAGCACTGATCCGGTGAAACTCCAGGCCCTGTCTCTTCGTGAAACAGGCAAGGCTGACTGGTATTCACTCTTTTCGCAAAAAAGTACACAGAAGATGACATCCGTCAGGTTCTTATTTCCTGAGGCGCCATATCATTCGCTATCGGATATGAGAATCCGATTATCCTTAATTCCTGAATCCATAGTTGCCTTACCGTAATGCAGTTTGTATGAGCCGAATTCCATGACTTTCCCGTCCGAACTTTCGTTTGCCGCTGGTGGCGGCGGTCAATCGCATCGAGGTCGGAGGGGATTGACTCGCCTGGCCCTGGGTCAGGGCATGGCAGCACTCGAGTGGCCGGCACATCATGAAAAAACCGCAATTTGCCGTCTTGTCTGGAGTTTCTCCGCCACTTTCCGCCAATGCCATGGCTGAATCAGTAACCAATAAAATCCGATAAACCATGGAGGAAAATTGAATGAAACAGTTCTTTGACAAGACGCGACGGTCCGTCAGTGGTGCCACCGCTTCCCTCGTCATTGTCATGGCAACGGTTGCGCCGCAGGCTTGGGCTCAGGATGCGAGAACCGAAGCTCTGGAACGCTCACTCAGACAATTGGAAACCAGTATGCAAGCCATTCGGAGCGAGCTGAACCAGCTAAAATCCGAATCCGCCCGGGATACGCACAAGCTTATGAAAATGGAGGAAAGGTCCGCTTCGATGGAGAAACAGCAGGCTGTGGAAGCGCAGAAGGTTACGAAGATTGAACAGGTTGCGGCATCGGTGGAAAAACGCCCGGACAGCAAATCGCATATGCTGTTTTTCCGCGGCGGTTTTGCGCACAGCAATGAGCTCCGTAACGGCGTATCCATACAAAGTGGCGGCCTCGGCGGTGCCGGAGGGCAGGCGGATAGAGATGCATGGTATATCGGAGCGGGTTTTGACTTTAACCTGACAAACGATGCCTGGGGTCTAATGCCAAAAACGAGTGTCATGTCTGAGGTGATGTTCGAATACAAGGAATACGGCTCCAAGGTACGAGGCAACGCGCTTCCCGCTCCTGGTGCCGGCGTAAATGTCAGTCAGTTTACGCTGACGGCGGCGCCGAAAATCAAATTTCTGGAGGGCTACAGATTTAGGCCCTGGATTATCCCCGCAGGTCTGGGTATCCATGTGATCAGCCCTCCGTCCGAGTCCATTACGGTATTGATTCCGGGGGTCATGTTTGGTGCCGGCGCCGATTATCGAATCTGGAAGGATTTCTTTGTCGGTGTTGATGCCCGTTATCACCTGACCAGTGGCAGAACCGACGGCATCAAGATCGATGGCGTGACTGCCGGCGGTTACCTTGGAATCGGCTTCTAACCCGGATGTTTCATAAATTCGCGTGATGATTGCGCAGCATATTGTTTTCTAGGGAGATTTTGTGAAAGAGTGGCGTAGTTATTCATACGCTCGATTGAACAAAATTTCCATACGAAACAAAGGACCAGCGAGGGCGCGCGTCAATTTATGAAACATTCGGGCTAAAGATGGTAGGCCATATGGATCTTGATCCGATGCTCTTCGGCATCGGTCCTGGATGGAGGTTCTGAGTCTGTCAGGTATTTTTATTCGACAAGAGTTTTTCGTTGCATGCCATTTATTTTTAACACGAGGAGAACCCATGAAAAAGCCGCTTATTACCATTGTCATGTTGCTAACGTTTGCCGGTACCGCTTACGCGGCCGTTAACATCAATACCGCTACCCAGGCCGAGCTTCAGACTCTCAAAGGCATCACCGCCGCCAAAGCCAAGGCGATCATCGATTATCGTTCAAAGGCGGGCTCATTCAAGTCGACGGATGATCTCCAAAAGGTTGAAGGCGTTAACAGCCATACTGTGGATATGCAACAGCTCCGCAAGGATATTACGCTTACCGGCCCCACCGTACTCAGAAACGAAAGCAAGCCCGAGGGTAAGTAAGAGAAGGGAGAATGCCGGTAACCCAAAGGGTTGCCGGCAAAATCGGGCGCTTACGGTGTTGCGCTCCTTGGCCTCGCCATCAACGTAGTTGCGCAAGCTACGACCTGCGTCATGCGTCATGCATCTTGTGATCATCCCGATTCCGCCACTCCTTTGACAACTGGAATTTGACAACTGAGCGCCTCCACGGAGGACTTGTTCTGAAGTTCCCTGGCATGACATTTCACGGGAATGTCACTGATAAAACCCCTGGATCATGCGGGGGTTTTTTGTTTTATGCTTTGACACATGGATGTAACCACCGGCGGATATCATATGCTCCTCTGGCTACGCTGTGGAGCAGGGCGAAAAGAGGATGAATCGCATGACCATCTTCTCGATATGCCTTCGCTTCCAGTTATTTTCCATTGAACCATCCGCCAGTTAATTCGTCTGCACATGATACGGGCGAACTTTCCGGCTACCTGATATAATCCCGCCCTTTTGTTGTTCCGACCGAGGATTTCCGCATGTCACGATCCATTCGCAATATCGCTATCATCGCCCACGTCGATCACGGCAAGACCACCCTGGTGGATAAGCT
>JBKJYB010000149.1:0-3405 GCA_046716045.1 Nitrosospira sp. | reverse complement strand
TCAGTTTTAAATCGGCATTCGCTGCAAAAGTGTGTCAGTTTTAAATCGGCGTTGACACAGGTGGTTGTTGAGTGAAGATCTTAGTCATTTCGTTATGTCGTTGTCTTCAATCGTCAGCCGTCCTTAGGGTTCAATTGTCGTTATGTCCCTAGGACTAGAGGATGTGTTTGAGCTACTAGTTGCCCATGTTCCTGCCCGGATGTGGCACTGCATCTCGGCAGCTACAGCTCGGGTAGTAATGGCGGCTATTTTATTTACTATGGCCACACATAGGGCGCTGTTGCGCATATTGTCACAGTTAGGAACGTCGAGACTTCTGTTATTCAGTTTGGCAAGAAACTCTTCATCCGTCGTCCCAATCGCGTCAACTGATGCTGCTGTTCTCAAAGCCTCCTTTGCCGTTTTGTCGAATTCACGAGCTTGTTGGAGCGCTGCTGTCACGGCTTGATTGGGCGCATATCCTTGTTGTTTCGCGCGTTGCATTGCTAGCATGATGTTCTCGGATAGCGCATTCCTTCTTTGTTCTTGCAGCTCAGATACTCGGAAATTTGGAATGCGGGCTCCAAGGTAGGACGTATTGGTTCGACAACCACTTGCCATCCCGTTCGTTTCCCGGCGGGGCGGCTGAGTTTCAGTTATCACATCATTTGAACTAGTTTTATTTGTTCCAACATATTGGTTATACTCGAACTTGCCTTCGCGACGATTGCCGCTAGCAGATGTATATACTCCAAGACCATGCATTGCGCCACGGAGGAAATCTCCTTCGTATTGATCACCGTTGGCCTGCTTGAGAATCCCTTTACCAGTCGTCCGGCCATCGACGAAATCACCTTCGTAAATATCACCGTTCGCGAACTTTACGGTACCCTTACCCGTCGTCATGCTATTTTCGAAATCGACTTGGTAAATAACATCGTTCGCGAACTTTAAGGTACTCTTATCCTTATTGACGAAATCGCCTTCGTAAATATCACCGTTTGCGAACTTTAAGGTACCCTTGCCATGCGGCATTCCGTTGACGAAATCACCTTCGTAAGAGGTACCACTTGCGAACTTATAGGTGCCCTTTCCTGTCATTTTGTCATTAACGACATCACCTTCGTAAATATCACCGTTCGCGAACTTTAAGGTACCCTTGCCATGCGGCATGTCATTGACGAAATCGCCTTCGTAAATATTACCGTTCGCGAACTTTAAGGTACCCTTGCCTGTTCTCTTGCCATTGACAAAATCACCTTCGTAATAATCACCATTTGCGAAGTTCATCTTCCCTCGGCCATGAGGCAAAGATTGTTCATTGACCTGTCCCACATACTTGGAAACCATATTCTCATCAGTATCGTGAGATGCTAAGTTGTCGGGATGGGTATAGACTTGAGCTGAAACAGATGTTCCCAAGGTAATTATCAGAAAAAAAATGTAATCAAGTATAACTTTTCGCATATTCCCTCCGTTTTTCTTCTAATGTTGAGAGTATCAGTGGAGTGACTCAGACTATTTTGGCCTGACGTGAGGCTCGCAAACTGATTAATTGATTTCTCGGTTTCGGCCAGTTTTTGGTTTATTGGCCAACTACTGTATCGGAGGTGAAACTTTATTTTCCAACCGAGTCCAGTCTCCTGAAGGGATGAAGCCAGCCCAATAATAGGGGTGACTGTAGTTTTTCTTGTCAAGCATGGTGAGCTGAGCCTGCCGCAGCGCCTCAGAGCGCCCCTCCTTCGCCAAGAGGTTCCGGTAGTAGTCGACCATCAGGTCCTTGGTCGCAAGGTCATCGACTTTCCACAAGCTCATTACCTGGCTCTCTGAACCCGCAATTACCAATGCACGGCGCAGCCCAAATACACCTTCGCCATTCTGAGATTCGCCTAAACCGGTTTCGCAAGCGGAAAGCACCACGAGCTTTGTTCCCCATAAATCCAGCCCTGCCGCTTCGAGCGCGGTCAGCACGCCATCCTCCCCTCCCGATTCAAGTTGATTGGCGTTTGCCAGCAACAGCCCGGAGCGCAAAAGGGGATTCTCGTTTATTGGCGCGCGGGGGGTGGCACCTGCCAGCTGAATGCCGAGTCCTTCCCTAGGTTCTTCACGTAAGATAGGCAGGAAGAACCCGTGGGTTGCCACGTGAAGGATTCGGGGTCTATCCAGCTGCTTGAGCGCAGATTCCGTCGCTTGCTTGCCACTCAAGATTTTTAACGTCGGAAAGATTTTGGCAATCACCTGAGCTTCCGCAGCCGTACCGGGAAGCGCGGGGGCAGGGAGGAGTCCTCCCGCTTCAAAATTCGTGGAGCGCTTCTTCCCAGTATCCTGTTCGCCTTGCGCAGTTTGAATTTTCATTCCCGTTGACCCGTAATCTACGTCGGCCATAATAGTGCCGGGATACCGGCCAGGAATCCTGGCCTGCAGGCGTAGCAAATCGCGTCCCGAGCTCACGTAGGTAAAAGCATAGGTCTTGATCAGGTATTGGTCGTCCTCATCGACCAATGCGCCGAAGGGTACCAGGTTGAGCATTCCATCCGGCGAAAGCAGCACTGTTCGTGTCTCACCCAACAGCCTGCGGACTGGGCGCATGACCTGCTCATCAAGCTTGCGCGCCATCTGTTTGACATAGGGACTGTCCGGATGGGCCAAACCTTTGCGTAAGTTTGCCACAATGTGTTCGATGATTCTGGCTTCTCCAAGATCAACTGCTACGGGTTCGCCTTCGGGCCGAAGCACGTAAGCCACGTAACGTGCCGGCCCCCACCTTTCCCTTGTTGTTTTTGCTTGAGGATTAAAAGGCCAGTAAAGTGAGAATTCCATCAGTGCCGCTCCGTCTGGAATGGCCTGCTGTACCTCTTCCAGCGTGATGGGTTGGGCCAGCGCGCGGAACTCGGTACTACTAGCGCTGATTTTGGCCTCGAGCGCCTGAGCTTCTGCTTCCAGGCTGGCCATTCGGGGTTGGTATTGCACAGGTGCTATCTTGGCTTGAGTGGCGCGCATATACATTGTGGAACGCTGGCCATTGACCGAAGAGAGCTGATCGAGCAGCACAGTGTCCTCTGGACTCAAGCGGCGTCGTAAGACGCTAAAGCTATCGATAAGCGCATCGAGCACCCGACCCTTTCTTTGCAACAATGTCGTTAACGCCAAGCGGGTTGAACTCGACCCTTGAGCCTTGGCTGCCAGATCGAGCGAGATCGTGGTATCAATATCTGAGTTAATGGTCGCCATGTAGGCGCGCTTTTCATATTCTGAGCCTTTGGCAAGCAGCCGCCTCAAATGCTGCTCGCGAATGGAACTGGCGCGTTGTCTCAACTCGATAGTTCGCGCTATCTCTCCACGCGCCCAAAAATTTAAGGAAAGATTAAACAGACCTTTGGCCACATCAGGGTGGTCCGGGCCCAAGGCCTTCTCCAGAATTGCCAG
>JBKJYB010000148.1:0-2579 GCA_046716045.1 Nitrosospira sp. | reverse complement strand
GACAAGATGCAGGCGCGCATCGATCACGATCTCGACTATCTGCGCAACTGGTCGCTGCGGCTCGATCTGCACATCATCCTGAAAACCATCATGGTCGTTTTCAAGGATCGGGCCGCGTACTGAGTTTTAAACTCTACCGGCATAGCTCTTACGGGCTATTGTCTGTAAATACCGCTTCCGCTACCTTCAAAGCAGTCAAGATGATACCCTTGCGGTATTTTGTGCTGCCGAAAGCGCTGTGGAAAGATAAGACATCGATTGAGAAAAATGCTGCCGCTGAATCTTTCCCGTTATTATTCCCATTGGTTCGCGATTGCCGCCCTCCTGCCGTTAGCGCTGACTGCTCAATATGTCGTGGCTGCCCCGGGAGACACGCTCAATTTGACTGTTGGCAGTACTTTTATGTACGACAGCAACGTTTTCCGTTTATCGTCCCTCCTCGATCCGGTTTCTTTTGTAGGCCAACCCAGCAGATCCGATCAGATCATAACGTCAACGGCGACACTCAATTTCAACAAGCTTTATGGCATGCAGCGTTTCGATGTAAGTGGCAGCCTCGTCGATAATCGCTATCACAATTTCGATTTCCTGAATTTTCTCGGAAAAAACTATACGGCCGCTTGGCACTGGTACCTTACTCCCTATTTTTACGGTACAATAAGCAGCAACCACAGAGAGGCGCTCAACAACTTCGCGGGCCTCACCGGATTTGTCAACTCCACCAATCGCAATTTGCGGACCGAAGACAACCACCGTTTTGAGGGAGTTTTCGAAATCAACCGCTCCTTGCATCTTATCGGTGGCATTGCACACGAAACCCGCAAAAACAGCCGGCTTACCGTGCAGGATTTTGACAACAGGGTTATCTCTGCCGAAGGCGGCATTCGCTACGCTTTGCCATCGGGTAGCTCGCTCACCTATAAGGCAAGAAGCGGTCAGGGTGAATTTATCAACCGGGCGGAGCCGATCACTAGTGCACTCTTCGACACTCGTTTCGATGAAATAGAACATGAGCTCCGGCTGATCTGGCCCATTACCGGCAAAACTTCCATTAATGCGGCGGTTGGCCATTTTGAACGTAATCACGCTCACTTTCCCCAACGCGATTTCAGCGGCTTTGTCGGTAATTTCAATCTTGACTGGGCCGCCACCGGCAAAATCCGCGTGACGTCCGGCTGGGTGCGCGATCTCAGTAACTTCCAGACCGCAGCTAACTTCCTGCTTCCTAATCCGATCTTCGAACGATTCTCCAGCAGTTACATGGCCAGTGATCGCTTTTTCTTCGCGCCGGTCTGGCAAATCACGGAAAAGACCGCGTTGCGTATTCGGTACGAATACACCATCCGCGATTTCCTTGGTGGTGTCGCTTTCCTTCCAGAGAATCGGACCGACTCTTCGCATTCCGGTCTCATCGAACTGGATTGGCGACCACTGCGTGCGCCGCTCGTGGTAAGCGCCACGTTGCGGAGGGACCATCGCACTTCCAACCTCAGAGGTTTCGACTTCGATGCCGCCGCGGCCAGTATCACGGCGAGACTTAACTTCTAATAGCGGGGGCCGATTATAACGAATATGGCATAGTCCCTTGTTTCCCAAAAAGCCAAATAGTACTTTGTAATCATTGTTTGAAAATTTAATCCGTATATCATAATTAATCTATTCATGAATGACTAGCCTGCGACATAAAACCGCATTGACGACTGGTAGTATCTCGTGTATATAATTTCTTACTTTCTTTTTTGCGCGTGTTGAACACCCACTGGCACAACCAAATGAGGGCCATCACAAAAACGTAACACTGTACGCCTAAGATGCGTCATTTATCGAGTCCGCCTGAATGGCTCTGATGCTTGGCCATATTGCCTCGATCAGCAGAATGATGGCGGGCGTATTATTTAAATTTTGAATATTGTGGCATCGACATTTTTTCATTCAAGGTATTTCAAGGTATATATGCAGCCCGTCCGTCAAAAATTAATCCTTCCGGCACTGTTTGTGACACTTGCACTTGGGCTCGTCGCCTGCGACCGGAAGGAAGCCGAAAAGCCCGCCACCCAGATTGCCGCTAAGGTCAATTCCGGAGAAGTCTCGGTTCACCAGATCAATTACATACTTAGCCGGACGGGCGCCGGCGCCAATACGCCTGAAACAGCGCCGAAGATTCGCCGCGAAATCCTCGACAGGCTCGTTGATCAGGAACTTGCCGTCGAACAGGCCATTGAGAAAAAACTCGATCGTTCGCCCGACGTCCTCATGGCCATTGAAAACGCTCGCCGTGAAATCCTTGCCCGTGCATACATCGAGCAGATCACCGCGGCGATGGCCAAGCCGACTGTCGATGAAGCAAAAACGTACTATGTTGAGCATCCTCAACTGTTTGCCGAGCGACGTATATACAACATCCATGAAATCGTAGTTCCCGCAACTGCCCGAGTGGCCGATGAGCTACTTGCGATGCTTGAAGCCGGCAAGTCGATGGAAGATATCGCCAACTGGCTAAAAGGTAAAGGCATAAAATTCGCCGGCGGTACCGCTACGCGTCCAGCCGAACAGATCCCGCTTGAACTGCTGCCTAAAAT
>JBKJYB010000147.1:0-4944 GCA_046716045.1 Nitrosospira sp. | reverse complement strand
GGATGCGCAATTCCTTGAGGCGCGCCTCCGCGCTGGATTTCTGGTAGAAGTCACCATCGTCACCTCTTAACGCGATCTGTAGCTGTTCGATGGCGGCATGGACGTTGCCTTGGCGCGTGTAGACTTCCGCCTGCGCGCGGTGCTGCATCATCATGTCCCCGAGCGCGCCATAGCTTTGTGCCTGCAGCCGGTAAAGGCGTATGTCGTTGGGCATATACTGCAATTGCTGGTTAACAAACTTGAGTGCCGCATCGGCGCTATTGCCGCGCAGCAGTGCGTCGGCGTAGTCGTAGATTAATGCCCGGTGCTGCGGATATATTCGTAGCGCGGCTTCATAAATATCGAGCGCTTCCGCGGTTTGTCCCATGGCAAGTTTAACCCGTGCCGCAAGGGTTTCAATCATGGCGCTTGGCCGTGGTGTTTTACGTGTAATCTGGATCGTTGTACCGAGGCGGTGATTCTCCGGTGTTGTATCCGTGCCGGTGTAATTGTTCGATGCGCGGTGCGGCCGATATATTCGTGGCGCGGCTTTGTAAATATCGAGAGCTTCCGCGGGCTGCCCCATGGCAAGCCGGGCGCGCTCCGCAAGCGTCTCGATCATGTCGCTTGACAGTGGAGTCTTATATAGGGTCTGGGGAGCCGCGGTCCACTGGTGATTCTCCAATGCCTCATCAGCGTCAGACTGCAAGTTTTCATACAGTTGCATTAATTCTTTATCTGCGCGTACGAATTTTCTGTCGCGCAACAAAGCATAGATCAGTCCGTAGCGCTCGACAGCCTCGCTGCTATAACGCTTGTCCCGCAAGGTGGAGTCAAAGTATTCAACCGCATCTTCGGGATTATCCAGCGAGGCCCGCAGTTTGGCTCGCACCAGCAGGAAATCGAGACTGTCGGGTACCTGCCGGTAAGGCAAACTGTGAGTGCGGTTATCAATATCCGCGATCCGCTCATAAGTGATTGGATGGGTGCGTAGATAGGAAGGTGCGCCATTCTCACGGAATCGCCCAGCCTTTTGCAAACGCTCGAAAAACTCCGACATCCCGCGTGGATCAAGGCCGGCGCTAATCAGTATATTCAGGCCGATACGATCGGCCTCTTTTTCGTGGTCTCGGGTGAAATCCAGTTGCGACTGAATTTGGCGTGCCTGCGAGCCAATCAGAACAGCCGCCGCAGCCTGCGGGTTTGTGCGCGAAGCGAGGACTGCCAATGCGACCGCCGCCAGAGAGGTCAACATGCTGTATTTTTGTCCGGCAATCATGCGCGCGAGATGTTTCTGGGTAACGTGCGCGATTTCATGCGCCATTACGCCAGCCAGTTCCGATTCACTTTGCGCGGTAAGTATAAGGCCGGTATTGAAACCCATAAAGCCACCGGGCAGCGCAAACGCATTGATCATCGGATCTTTCACGGCAAAGAACTCGAATTCCTGATCGGGACGCGTCTCGCGGGAGTTCAGAAGCAAACGGCTCCCGAGATTGGTGAGATAACCGGCTACTTCGGCATCGTCAAGATAACTGGGGTCAGCGCGAATTTCGGACATGATCCGCAGTCCAAGTTCCCGCTCCTGATGTGGCGAGAAAGTGGCCTGGGATGCATCGCCGAGATCAGGCAGCCCCGCGGCAAAACCATTGGCTGCGAACAATATCGGCAAAGCTGCCATTACATACCGAAATTTCATGTGGATAAGATAGCCGTTTCCGGGTGAAGTTCCAACGGCCTTGGCGCTTGATATGAGAAACGTGAGAAGGGAATCAGTGCGGGATGCAAAGTTGCGACACAATCAAAGAGGGCGGTTAATGCGGAAACCAGGCGATCAGTACATATCAGTCTCACTGAGCCCGGCTTTCGTATGAGGAGTTAAATATGGGCTGAGGTATTACACTATCAGCCTGTCGGACTTAAAGGAAATCGGCTGCAAAAGCATCTGGCCGGTCCATATTTCGCCGCTTTTTTAGCCAATAGAATAACTATTAGCCTTCAAAATCGTCAAAATCTGTCCTCGCCCAGTCACTTTTTCGCTTCGATTCTTTAAGTCCGACAGGCTGCTAGATTGCTGTCTCGTCTATCTCGCCGGTGCGGATTCTCACCACTTGTTCGATGTTGGTGACGAAAATCTTGCCATCGCCAATCTTGCCGGTACGCGCAGCGTTAACGATGGTCTCGATAACGCTGTCCACCAGTGCTTCAGCCACGACTATTTCGATTTTTATCTTCGGCAGAAAATCCACCACATATTCCGCGCCCCGATAGAGCTCGGTGTGACCTTTTTGCCTGCCGAATCCCTTGACTTCAGTGATGGTCAATCCGCTCACGCCGGCTTCATTGAGCGCTTCGCACACTTCGTCAAGCTTGAAGGGTTTGATAATAGCCTCGATTTTCTTCATGATGCGTTCCTCATGATACGTTCCCTTATCATACGTTCCTTTGGCGGATGTATTTTTTATAACGAATAGCGATCGTAGTTGCGTCAGCGGTGTGCGGTTGACCTTCCGTCACATTTGGAAGCTGATTATACGAGTTTCTGGAATCGTAAATCCCGCTTGATTGCCGATTGCCTTAGGCTATTAACCCGAATGTTTCATAAATTGACGCGTGTCCTCGCTGGTCTTTTGTTTCGTATGGAAATTTTGTTCAGTCGGGCGTATGAATAACTACGCCACTCTCTCACAAAACCTCCCTACAAAACAAGATCCTGCGCGATCATCACGCGAATTTATGAAACATCCGGGTTAAAACTCGTCCCGATATTTTGACGTGATCGGATAACGCCAATCCTTGCCGAAACCCCGCTGAGTAATTCGGATACCAGGCGGGGTCTGCCGGCGTTTATATTCATTCAGGCGGATCAGGTTCACCACTCGCCGCACATCGGCTTCGGCATAATTCATCCCCAGGATTTCCCGCAACGATAAATCATGCTCCATATACGCTTCGACGATGCCGTCGAGTACATCGTAAGGTGGCAGACTGTCCTGATCGGTCTGACTGGGACGCAACTCGGCCGAAGGTGCGCGGTTGATGACGCGTTCGGGAATTATATTCCCTAGTGTGTTGCGGTAGTGGCAAAGACGGTACACCATGGTTTTGGTTATATCCTTCAATACAGCGAAGCCACCCGCCATGTCACCGTACAGCGTACAGTAGCCTACCGCCATTTCGGATTTGTTGCCGGTAGTGAGCACAATGGAGCCGTATTTGTTCGATAACGCCATCAGCAGGTTGCCGCGTATACGCGCTTGCAGATTTTCTTCGGTGGTATCCGGGCGGTTATGACCGGGCGGCTCCGGGAACGCCTTTGCCAGTGTATCCAGGAATTTGTCAAACACCGGCTGGATGGAAAGCTCGCTGTAACGCACACTCAATGTCCTAGCCATCGTGCGCGCATCCAATAAGCTTATATCGGCGGTAAATGGCGATGGCATCATGACCGCTTCCACCTTGGCTGCACCCAGCGCATCCACCGCGATCGCCAACGTGAGCGCCGAGTCCACACCTCCGGAAAGCCCCAGCAGCACGCCGGGTATGCCATTTTTTTGAACATAATCCTTGAGGCCAAGACACAATGCCTGATAAACGGTTGCTTCCAGCGTTTGCGACGATGTGATTTCCCCGTGCACGGGAGCGCCGTTTTGCAATTCGATCAAGCCGAGGGTTTCCGTGAGCGCATTGAATTGATGCGTCAGCTCACCTCTGCCATTCATTGCAAAGGAAGCGCCGTCGAATATCAGCTCATCCTGCGCGCCTACCAGATTGGCATAAATCATGGACATTCCCGTTTCGCTGATGCGCTGACGCATTATCTGGTGGCGCAAGGCTTGCTTGCGCATGTGATAAGGAGATGCGTTCAGTACCAGCAGTACGTTGGCTCCCGCCTCCCTGGCACGCGTGGCAGTGTCTCCTCGCCAAATATCCTGACAAATGCCGACGCCGAATTTTATCCCTTCCAGTTCGAATAGGCAGGGATCGGAACCCGGCTCGAAATAACGCCGTTCGTCGAATACGGTGTCATTGGCAAGCTGATTTTTGAGATAGGTGGCGATAATTTTACCGTCGCGTATCACCGAGGCCGCGTTATAGAGCTTGCTGCCCGCGAGATGAGGATGCCCCACCAGTAGCGTTACGCCACTTATTTTTTTGGCCAGATCTGCAAGCGCTTTTTCGCACGCGAGTCGGAATCCGTTGCGGAGTAAAAGGTCTTCCGGCGGGTAGCCCGACAGCGCCAGCTCGGGTGTGATAACCAGTCTGGCCCCCGCATTTTTTGCCTGATCGGTGTAATCGAGAATCTTGCGGATATTGCCGTCAAGGTCTCCGACTGTACAATTAATCTGGGCAATGGCGAGCTTCATGGTGAGGCAGTGGGGGTTAATAGGCACTATCTCTGCGTTGATTAGCAGGGACGTCGGGTTACGCTGCGCTAACCTGACCTACGGAACTGGGCATGGCGAGCTTTATGATCAGGTGGTCAGGATAAATTTTTGCTATCTCTATCTCTGTGTTGGTAATTTCTCTGCGTTAACGTTCTGTCAAATAATAACAGAATGCGCCGTCTTACGTAGTCTTGCGCGGAACTGGTGCAAGCGCGACAATCCCTGCATGATTTCAACGTTTGAAATTAAAATAATTGATACGCTTGACGATGTTTCCGCCACGGCATGGAACGCGCTTGCCGGGGATGATCCATTTCTGCGGCATGAATTCTTTTCCGCCCTGCATGATGCCGAATGCGTCTCGCGGGAAACCGGCTGGTGGCCCCATTTCGTCACACTGTGGGAAGGACGCGCCTTGCGTGGCGCGTTGCCGCTTTATCTGAAAAGCCATTCTTACGGAGAGTATGTATTCGACTGGGCCTGGGCGGATGCCTATCGACGCTGCGGCTATGCGTATTACCCCAAGCTGCTGGGCGCGGTACCCTTCAGCCCCGTCACCGGACGGCGGCTGCTGGCG
>JBKJYB010000146.1:0-11081 GCA_046716045.1 Nitrosospira sp. | reverse complement strand
GTCTACAGCCGCACCAAATCCGATCGCTCCCGGCAATATCTGATGGTTAGCGGCGAGCCGATGTTCGATTCATCCGGCCGCTTCACCGGCTACCGCGGAATCGGCAAGGATGTTACCGAAAGCATGCGTTCCAAGTAATATTCATAGTGTTCATTCCATGGAATCTCTGATTAAGTCCCACGTGGCCGCGACGCTGCTTTGCTGGGTGGGATGCACGCTTATTCAGAGGTTCCCGCCAGAAGCCTTCTCGGCGCTATTTCGCCCTGGACCGTAATTTCTCCCAAGCCGAGAAAGCGTTTTTCCTGATCGTACAACCGGATTTTTGTTCCTTCCGGCAGACTGCCTGTGGAGAAACAGGGCCCCACCACTCGCCCCTGCAGCAACGAAGCCGCGGCCGCGCCGTCCAGCGTAGCGGCGGGAAAATCATGTAAAAAGCTGTCTACCGGACGCAGGCAAGCGTCTCGTTGCGCCAGTGGCATCGCTTCAAGCGCATCCAGCGTATAGGCCTGCGACAGATCAAAACCGTCCAGAATACTACGGCGCAAAGCGGTAAGATATGCCCCGCCGCATCCCAATGCCTTGCCGATGTCTTCAGCCAGAGTGCGAACGTAAGTGCCCGTGCCACACTTGACCACGATGCGCATTTCATCGCCTGCCATGGCATCCAACCATAAATCATGAATAATGACTTCGCGGGATTGCCGTTCGATTTCCACGCCCTCTCTCGCGTAGACATACAAGGCCTTTCCCCTGTGCTTCAACGCGCTGTACATGGGCGGTATCTGCATGATTGCGCCGGTAAAGCTTTGTAGTGCCGTCTCGACTTGCAACAGCGTCAGCTTCAAAATTTGCGATTGCGTATCGCATGCTGAAATTTCACCCTCGGCATCGCCGGTCGTACTGATATAGCCCAATCTCAGCGTGGCTTCATATGTCTTGTTCGCGCCCAGCAACACCGACGAAAATTTTGTGGCCTCACCGAAGCAGACCGGCAACAATCCCGTTGCCAATGGATCGAGCGTACCGGTATGACCGGCCTTGCCTGCCGCAAAGATACGCTTGGCAATTTGTAACGCCTGATTGGACGAAATACGAGGGGGTTTATCAAGCAGCAGAACACCGCTGATTTTACGTTTGATGCGTTTGGATTGCCCGGCCTTCGGGTTTAATAACTGCGGATTCAACCTAAATCCGGTAGTTGGACGGAGTGAAGGGCGCGGTTTTTGGGATGCAGGGCAAGGTGCAACGACGCGGAATGGCCGTTCCATTCAAGGCGTTGCGAACAACGCAGCCATGTGCCGGAAAAACTGTGCAATTCACCCCGTAGCGGCCTCACCCAAAAGGGGGAGAGTCAAATAATACAAAATATTGTTATTTATCATAATACTGATCTGTTAAATGACCGGTCAACTACCAGATTCAGGTTCAATATGCGACATGGATGCCGAGCGTCGCCCGACAGGAATTACGTAGTATCCGTCTCTTTTGCCGGACCTTCCTGCGCCACTGCTTCATCTATCAGTTGTGACAAACGGATTCCACGCTCAATCGATTCATCATAGATGAAATGAAGTTGCGGTATCACCCGTAGCTTCAATCGATGCGATAGATGACTACGCAAGAATCCAGCGGCGTGCTCCAGTCCATTGCTGGTGAGAAAATTATCACTTTCGCTGCGCAACGTGGTGTAGAAAACCTTGGCATGAGCATAATCGTGACTTACCTCAACACCCGTCAAGGTAATCATGCCTATACGCGGGTCTTTGAGTTCGTTGCGGATCAGGTCGGCCAGCTCACGCTGAATCTGGTCGGCAATGCGCAGCGTGCGGGAATAATCTTTAGGCATGGTATACCGCTCAGACGAGAGCAACCCTTACATTACAGGCTGCGCGCGACTTCGACGATTTCGTAGGTTTCCACCTGGTCGCCTATCTGGATATCGTTAAAGTTTTTGATCGACAGGCCACATTCGAAGCTCGCCCTAACCTCTTTCACATCATCCTTGAAACGCTTCAGGGAATCCAGTTCGCCAGTATGAATGACTTCGCCATTGCGTAGCAACCGCACCAGCGAACCCCTCTTGATGATACCCTCCAGCACATAGCAACCTGCCACAGCGCCAATTTTGGAAATACGGAACACCTCGCGAATTTCCACCAGGCCCGTAATATTTTCCTTACGATCAGGCGTCATCATGCCTGACAGTGCCGCCTTGATTTCGTCCACTGCCTCGTAAATAATGCTGTAGTAACGCACGTCCACGCCGGTCGATCCGATGAGCTTGCGCGCAACCGTATCCGCGCGGCTATTGAAACCAATGACAACGGCTTTGGAAGCCAGCGCCAGATTGATATCGGATTCGGTAATCGCCCCCACGGCGCTATGAATGATGTTGACCCTGACCTCGTCGGTCGAAAGTTTCTGCAGGGCGTGTGTCAGCGCCTCGTAGGAACCCTGCACATCGGCCTTGATGATGAGCGCGAGGACTTTGACCTCGCCCTTCTGATCGAATACGTTCTCCAGTTTGGCAGCCTGCTGCCTGGCAAGCTTTACGTCGCGGAACTTGCCTTGACGGAACAGCGCGATTTCACGCGCTTTGCGCTCGTCAGTCAACGCCACTACCACTTCCCCAGCCACCGGGACTTCGGACAACCCCTGAATTTCCACCGGGATGGAAGGCCCCGCCTGCTCCACCGGCTTACCATTTTCGTCAAGCATCGCCCGCACCCGGCCAAATACCGCACCCGCCAACACTATATCGCCACGCTTCAAAGTTCCGGACTGCACCAATATTGTCGCCACCGGGCCACGCCCTTTATCCAGGCGTGATTCGATAACAATACCTCTGGCGGGTGCATCCTTTGCCGCCAGGAGCTCCAGCACCTCAGCCTGGAGCAGCACGCTTTCCAGAAGTGCGTCGATGCCCTGGCCAGTCTTGGCTGAAAGCTCAACGAACATGGTGTCGCCACCCCAGTCCTCCGGAACCACTTCCTGTGTCACCAGCTCCTGCTTGATACGCTCGGGATTAGCCTCCGGTTTGTCTATCTTGGTTACGGCCACCACGATCGGCACTTTGGCGGCCTTGGCGTGATGAATTGCCTCGATTGTCTGAGGCATTACGCCGTCATCCGCCGCCACGACCAATACAACGAGATCGGTAACCTTGGCGCCGCGCGCGCGCATGGCCGTGAAAGCTTCATGACCGGGCGTATCGAGAAAAGTGATCATACCTCTTTCCGTTTCCACGTGATAAGCGCCAATATGCTGCGTGATGCCGCCTGCCTCACCGCTTGCTACACGGGTACGGCGGATATAATCCAATAAGGAAGTTTTACCGTGATCGACATGTCCCATTACTGTGACCACCGGCGCACGTGGCTCTGTTTTAAGCGCGGTGGCGGGGGCTTCTGTATCCGCCAGAAAGGCTTCCGGGCTGTCCAGTGCCGCATATTTCGCAATGTGCCCCAATTCTTCCACCACGATCATGGCGGTTTCCTGGTCCAACATCTGATTGATGGTAACCATATTTCCCATTTTCATCAGGACCTTGATAACTTCAGCCGCCTTGATCGACATTTTCTGAGCCAAAGCTCCGACCGAAATCGTCTCAGGTACCATCACTTCATGCACAACAGGCTCTGTCGGCGCGGAAAAACTATGAGCACCCGCGTCTTCGGTGGAAGATTTACTGTGTTTGTCCCTGCGCGTACGCCATCCCTTGCCGCCGGATAAATCGCCGCGTGTCTTAAGTCCGCGCTTTTCAACTCTTTCGTCTTTCCAGACGACTTGCTTGGTCTGTTTCTTTTTCTTTTCAGCCTTGGCTGCCTTGTCTTCCGGTTTAACCACCGGTTTATGCAGGGTACCTTCTGTTGGAGCAGGTTGCGGCTGCGGAGCCTCGCCTTCGGCCTGGATCACGGATGGAGCGGCAGCGGCAGCAGCGGGCACTTCCGCGGAGGCGGCGGGGGCGGTAACCGGCTCGGGTTCCTTGAGATCAGCAGCCGCAGCCTTCTGACGCTGTTTCTTCTCCCTGAGTTCAGCTGTCTGCCGTGCGATCAACTCGGCCTGTTTTCTTGCCTCCTCCTGACGCAACGCCTGTTGTGCGGCATCTATCACCGGCATGGGAACCACCGGTGTGGGTGCGGACGGAGCTGGTGGTAGTGGGGTGGGTTCGGCCGGCTTGCTCGCGGCGGTCACCTCGTCACTCAAATCACCTTTCACAACTATGCGCTTCTTGCGAACTTCTACTTGAATGCTGCGAGGTTTGCCGGTGCTATCCGATTTCTTGATTTCAGAAGTCTGCCGGCGAGGCAGGCTAATCTTGCCTTTCTCCTCCTTGGCGCCATGAATTTTGCGCAGATAATCGAGAAGCTGGGTTTTATCCCGCTCGGTCAGACTATCCGCAGTCATTTGCTTACTGACACCAGCAGCCTGAAGCTGTTCCAGCAACACGGCTGGAAGTACCCCCAGTTCACTGGCGAATTGTTCTACACTCATTTGAGACATTGATAACCTTTAATAACGCTATACTCTATCCGGCGAAGTTAGCCAAACAAGTCAGGCAAACCACGGTGCGCGCGCAGCCATGATCAATTGCTTGGCACGTTCCGCATCCATCTCGATCATTTCCACCAGGTCATCCACAGCCAGATCGGCAAGATCTTCCTGCGTATTCACGCCTTTAGCCGCCAATTTACGCGCGGTTTGGCTGTCCATGCCGGCCAGTGAAAGCAGGTCTTCCGCCATGTGCTCCACTTTTTCCTCACTGACGATAGCCTCGGTCAAAAGGGCATTGCGGGCTCGGGTACGAAGTTCATTGACGGTCTGCTCGTCAAATGACTCGATTTCCAGCATTTCGCTGAGCGGCACGTAAGCCACTTCTTCCAGGGTGGTGAAACCTTCCTGCACCAGAATATCCGCCACTTCCTCATCTACATCAAGTTTTTCCATGAAGAGCCGGCGAATGACGGAAAATTCCTCTTCATTTTTTGCCTGCGACTCTTCCATCGTCATGATATTGAGTTCCCATCCAGTCAATTCGGACGCAAGCCGGACATTCTGGCCGCCGCGGCCAATAGCCTGGGCAAGGTTGTCCTCATCCACCACGATGTCCATGCTATGTTTTTCCTCATCCACCAGAATGCTGCTGATTTCCGCCGGCGCCAACGCATTGATCACGAACGTGGCCGGATCGTCCGACCACAAAATGATGTCCACCCGCTCCCCCGCCAACTCGCCGGTGACAGCCTGTACTCTGGAGCCGCGCATACCGACGCAGGTACCGATCGGATCAACGCGCTGATCATTGGACTTTACCGCAATCTTGGCGCGCGAACCCGGATCTCTCGCCGCGACTTTTATCTCCAGCAGACCTTCCTCAATCTCCGGCACTTCCAGTTCGAACAGTTTTATCAAAAACTCCGGCGCAATCCTTGACAACACCAGTTGCGGCCCTCGGGCGGTACGATCAATCTTGTATAAATAAGCGCGCACACGGTCGCCGACCCGCAAATTTTCCTTGGGAATCATCTGATCACGGGGCAACGCCGCCTCAACTCTGCCGGATTCGATGATGGCGTTACCGCGTTCCATGCGCTTGATGGTACCGGTAACCATATATTCTTTACGTTCGAGAAAATCGTTCAGAATCTGTTCGCGCTCAGCGTCGCGTATTTTCTGGAATATCACCTGCTTCGCCGCCTGGGCACCGATACGCCCAAACTCCACCGGCTCCAGCACGTCCTCAACGAATTCTTCCAGATTGATTTCGGAATCGCGCTGCAACGCCTCGTCCAATGCGATTTGACGTGCCGGGTCCTCTACAGCATCGTTGGCCACCACCTGCCAGCGACGCAAGGACTGGTAATCACCAGTCTCTTGGTCAATCGATACGCGCACATCAGCATCCTCCTGAAAACGCTTTTTTGTAGCAGACGCCAACGCCAATTCGAGTGCGGCAAAAACAATGTCCTTTTCGACATTTTTTTCGCGCGCCAGCGCATCTACCAGCAGTAAAACCTCGCGGCTCATGTTACCTCCAGCCAAATTCTCGGGAAAATTACAATTTTGGTATCAGACGGGCTTTTTCAAGATTATTCAGCTCAAGATCAAGCATTTTTCCGTCTACTTCCAGTTTTAATACGCCGTCGTTCACTTCACGCAGAATCCCGACAAAATTCCTTTGACCCTGTAGCGCCACACGCAGCCTCAACTTGGCCGACTCTCCCGCAAAACGGATAAAATCGGCTACTTTCTTCAGCGGCCTGTCCAACCCGGGTGATGATATCTCCAGCCGGTCGTAATCAATGTTCTCAACTGCAAGCAACCGGCTCAAATGATTACTGACCGCAACACAGTCATCCACACTGACACCGTTGGGCTTGTCGATAAATACCCGTATCAGCTTACCGCGCGCCGACCGTTCGACGTCAACCAGCTCATAATCCAGCCCGGTCAAAGTTGATTCGAGCAATTCATGCAGATCCATCAGCCTCTATAGTCCCCGCACAAACAAAAAATGGGCTGAAAGAGCCCATAAATATTTTTGCCATTTTAGCAAAAATTTAGAATTAATGAAATAGATGCCCGGTGAATTATAGGCCTTGACGGCAATCACCGGTTACGGCTAGCAACGCTACTTCTTTCAGCGGGGCCCCGTCACAAGCAACTTGAGGATTTATTTTCCGCTTTACATGTCTTCCGGCTACCGGAATACCAGGCTATGTTGTCGACGCGGACCCTTCATACTCGTCACCGCGTTACATTAGCGCAATTATGACACACTCGAGGTTTCTACCATAGCCGGTCCGGAAGCAGACCTCATTCGGCCAATATGAATGATACAATTTTAAACTCAGAAAATACTTACCGGAGCATCCCGTGGCCACGATTAAATCCATCTTGCATGAAACCCGTGTATTTCCGCCAGACGCCGCATTTGTAAAGCAAGCTAATCTGTCAGGCATGGAGACTTACCATGCCCTCTGCGACGAAGCCGAGAAAGACCTTGACGCCTTCTGGGGCAAGCTGGCGCGCGAGCATATCATGTGGCATAAGCCTTTCAGCCGGGTGCTGGATGAAAGCAACCACCCCTTCTTCAAATGGTTCGATGACGGCGAACTGAATATTTCCTTCAACTGTCTCGACCGGCATCTCGCCTCTCAACCGGATAAAGTCGCCATTGTATTTGAAGCGGATGACGGCAAGATTACATTATCTACCTACCGCGATCTTCACAGCCGTGTGTGCCGGTTTGCCAACGGACTCAAGTCGCTGGGAATCAGCAAAGGCGATCGCGTCATTATCTATATGCCCATGAGTATTGAAGCCGTGGTGGCAATGCAAGCCTGCGCTCGCATCGGCGCAACGCATTCAGTGGTGTTTGGCGGCTTCTCCGCCAAGAGTCTGCACGAACGGATTATCGATGCGGGCGCAGTGGCTGTCATTACCGCTGATGAACAACACCGCGGCGGCAAAATCAACCATCTGAAAACCGCGGTGGATGACGCGATTGCGCTGGGCGGAACCGATTCGGTGAAATCCGTGGTGGTTTACAAACGCGGCAGCGGAGATGTGCAATGGCATGTTCCACGCGATATATGGTGGCACGAGCTGATCAGCGGCAAGAGCGATGCCTGTGAGCCCGAATGGATTGGTGCCGAACACCCGCTGTTTACGCTCTACACCTCTGGCTCCACCGGCAAGCCAAAGGGCGTGCAACATTCTTCCGCAGGCTATCTGCTGGGTGCAATCCTGAGCATGAAATGGGTTTTCGACTACAAGCCCACCGATGTTTTCTGGTGCACCGCAGATGTGGGTTGGGTCACCGGGCACAGCTATGTCACATACGGCCCACTGGCAATCGGCGCCACCCAGGTGGTATTCGAAGGTGTTCCCACCTACCCCGACGCGGGCCGCTTCTGGAAAATCATCCAGGACCATAAAGTGACCACCTTTTATACCGCGCCTACCGCCATTCGCTCGCTAATAAAACTCGGCGCGGACCTGCCGGGAAAATACGATCTTTCCTCGTTGCGCCTGCTCGGTTCGGTCGGCGAGCCGATCAATCCCGAGGCATGGATGTGGTACTACACTGTCGTCGGTCAGTCCCGCTGCCCTGTGGTGGATACTTGGTGGCAAACCGAAACGGGCAGCCACATGATTGCCCCCATGCCTGGTGTGGTACCGCTCAAGCCCGGCTCCTGCACGTTGCCGCTGCCTGGCATCATGGCGGCCATTGTGGATGAAGCCGGACACGATATCGAGAACGGCAAGGGAGGATTCCTTGTCATCAAACGGCCATTTCCGTGTCAGGCGCGTACCTTGTGGGGAGACCCGGAACGCTTCAGGAACACCTATTTTCCCAAAGAACTGGGCGGCAAATACTATCTGGCCGGCGATTCCGCCAATCGCGATCTGGACGGCTATTTCTGGATTATGGGGCGCATTGATGATGTGCTGAATGTTTCCGGCCACCGTTTGGGTACCATGGAAATCGAATCCGCGCTGGTGGCCAGCCCCCTGGTCGCGGAAGCGGCGGTGGTGGGCAAACCTGACGAAATCAGGGGTGAAGCCATCGTGGCGTTTGTGGTACTGAAAGGCGCGCGCCCCCAGGGCGAGAATGCGCATAATATCGCTATTGAACTGCGCAACTGGGTATCCCGGGAGATCGGACCCATCGCCCGGCCTGAGGAAATCCGCTTCGGTGACAATCTGCCTAAAACCCGTTCCGGCAAAATCATGCGCCGCTTGCTGCGCACCCTCGCCAAGGGGGAGGAAATAACCCAGGACGTTTCCACGCTGGAAAACCCGGCAATACTCGAGCAATTGAAACAGCCAATAGCGTAATTCGCGCATCACACCTCATTTCCTATGAACAACAATTCGTCTCACGAGGCGGGGACGCTTACCGCGCCCCCCGTCTCGCCCCGCATCACCGATTACGACAACGGCGTCAGCGCTATCGATGCGGACTATCTTCGCCCCGGGCTCGCCGCGATTCACCTGATCGTCGAGGGCGGCAGAGCGGCGCTGGTGGATACGGGAACCTCATCTTCCGTTGCCGGCGTGATGGAAGTATTGCGAAAAAAGAATCTTGCCTCTGAGGATGTGGTCTATGTGTTCGTTACCCACATACATCTCGACCATGCCGGCGGCGCGGGAGAATTCATGCACTGTTTTCCCCATGCGAAACTGGTGGTGCACCCACGCGGCGCACGGCATATGGCCGATCCCGCCCGGCTCGTCGCCAGCGCGATGACGGTTTACGGCGAAGCGGAATTCAAACGCATGTATGGTGTCATCCGTCCGGTGGATGCAAACCGCATCGTTGAAGCACCGGATGGCTTCACTCTGGATCTCAATGGCAGGCCATTACTGTTCCTGGATACGCCGGGCCATGCGCGCCATCACTACTGCATCTTCGATAAAAAAAACCAATCATTTTTTACCGGCGACACATTCGGCCTTTCTTATCGCGAATTTGACGTGGACGGAATGGAATTCGTGTTCCCCACCACCACGCCGGTGCAGTTCGACCCCGTGGCAGCCCATGCCTCGCTCGACCGCATCATGAGTTACGATCCAGCCTATGCCTTCCTGACCCACTACAGCCGCATCGGCCACTTGCCGCGCCACGCCGAGGAGATGCACGATCTGATCGATGCCCACGTGACGATAGCCAGGAAGTTGCGCAATGTCCCCGACAGGCATGCGGCGCTGGTGGAAGAACTTGGAACGCTATTGTTGCAGCGGATCATTGTGCATGGCTGCAAACTACCGCAGGAAGAAATTCGTGATCTGTTAAGCCTGGATGTCGGACTAAATGCCCAAGGACTGGAATACTGGCTGGATCAGGTGGGTGGGGGTTGAGGGTTCGCGGAGTTCAGCGGTTGCCCCAGGCGGCCCCCGCTGAAACGAAGAGTTAGCCTCGCCATGGCTTCACTTCCACCATCGTGTGCGCATCACCCTCGCTTTTGATAGGAATGAACTCAAACTGCTGTGTTCCAGGAAAACCCAATGCATCAATATAGGAAATAGTAAGCACCGATCTCGATTCAGCCATCTGTGTTTTGTATTTCCACTCGATACCCTGCTCTTCTCCTCTGCTCCAAGAGAAAACCTTCGTGAGCAAGGATTGCTTCATTGGCGGATCATAGGAGAATTCGATCTCAGTGACTGTGTTACCTATGTTCCTTATTCGTGACGAGTATGTCGCTTCAAGCCCTGAGAACATGGCACCTACACCGTGAAAGACAAAGATCGGGCGCGCCGCCTCTCTTTGTCGCTCTCGTTCGAAATGAATGACTTCAAGCTCAGTTTCAACCTGCTTGCGCGACACCTCCACAAGCTGTTTCTGTTGTTCAACTGAATTACGAAGCTCTTCGGCCTGCAAGTCGAGGGCACGGGTGTTCTGCCGAAGTTCAATACCCTGTTGAAAGAAGCCCAAGATCAGCCAGAAAATAGCAAGTGGACCAAAGACACCGGCAAGGAAGTCACCAATATTGTTTGGTGGCATTTCGTGGATTTCCGCAATACGACTTTCAAAAAGCAGCGTAAGTCCTACTAAATAGACCCCAGTAACTACTATGCCAATGATCGAGAGAATACGACTCATAGGGGTTACGTTTGACATGTGCACAGCACCCGGCTTGCCGGGTGCTGTGCACTGATTGAAGAGTCATCCCGCGGCAAAGTAGAACGTATTAACTCCTACAATGCCGGATGATTCTAAATTATACGCTACTGTCCGTTTTCATCTGCCTCACCCTCTCAAAAAAACATACCGCCGCCGCAGCCGCCGCGTTCAATGATTCCGTGCCTCCAAGCATAGGAATGTTGATTTGTTCGCTGGTGGCTTGCAGCACCGTATCCGACAGCCCAACTCCCTCATTGCCGAACACGAATGCGATCGGTCCGGTTAATCGAGTCTGATAAAGGCTTATTTTGGCTTTCAAGGTGGTTGCGACGACCTTGCCGTTGAACGCCCGCGCCACTTCGGCCAGATCGGACCGTTCGTGTATGCGCAGCAGAAAATGTGCACCCATGGCGGCACGCAGCGTTTTGGGTGACCAGGCATCGGCGCA
>JBKJYB010000145.1:0-12640 GCA_046716045.1 Nitrosospira sp. | reverse complement strand
GTGGATTAGCCATTGCTTAAAGGAAACGAACCAGATCGGGACCTGAAGTAACCAGGAACGATTGCCAGGAATGAGCTGTTTTCGTCAACCGGGCAATTCATCGCGCCCAGGTTCATTTATAATCCGGGTTTCGCGATAAAGTGGGGGGCGATATTGGCTAATTTTCGCAAATTTGCCGGAAAAAAATAGGGAATATCCGAAAAATAAGGGAGATGATCAATGCACATAGGCATACCTGCGGAGATTCGCGGGGGAGAAACGCGCGTTGCGGCCACACCGGAGACGGTTAAGAAATTTACCGCTAAAGGTTTTCATGTTGTTTTGGTACAGTCCGGTGCGGGAACCGGTGCGAGCATACCCGATGCGGAATACCAGGCTGCCGGCGCAAGCATTGTGTCCAGCGCGGCGGAGCTTTATGCTCAATCTCAAATCGTGCTTAAGGTACGCGGACCGGAATCCGGCGAACTGGCAATGATACGCAAGGATGCCGTGCTGCTGGGTTTGCTTTCCCCGCACCAGGCCGAGGGTATTGAAGCACTGGCCCGTCATGGCCTGACCGCATTCGCTATGGAGAAACTTCCACGCATTTCCCGTGCTCAGAGCATGGACGTGCTGTCGTCGCAGGCGAATATCGCCGGCTACAAAGCGGTGCTGATGGCGGCCAATGTCTATCAGAAATTTTTTCCTATGCTGATGACCGCCGCCGGTACCGTAAAGGCCGCGCGGGTACTGGTTCTGGGCGCGGGAGTGGCGGGCTTGCAGGCCATCGCCACGGCCAAACGGCTGGGTGCGGTGATCGAAGCGTTCGATGTGCGGCCGGTCGCGAAAGAACAGGTGGAAAGTCTCGGCGCCAAGTTCGTCGAGGTTCCGCTGAGCGAGGAGGAAAAAGCGCAGGCGGAGACGGCCGGCGGTTACGCCCGTGAAATGTCGGATGATTATAAACGCCGTCAGGGCGAACTGGTGCATCAGCACGCGGCGGCAGCCGATATCATTATTACCACGGCACTGATTCCCGGGCG
The DNA here is from genome assembly GCA_046716045.1 of Nitrosospira sp. GTDB lineage: Bacteria > Pseudomonadota > Gammaproteobacteria > Burkholderiales > Nitrosomonadaceae > Nitrosospira. Next base: position 11,621 of record JBKJYB010000145.1, on the reverse strand, counting down.
TCCGGCCCCCGTTCTGATCAAGGAAGAAACCGTTCGCGCCATGAAACCTGGATCGGTGATCGTTGATATGGCGGTGGAAGCAGGCGGTAACTGCCCCTTGTCGGAATTGGACAAGATCGTAGTAAAGCACGGCGTGCATCTCGTCGGCATCGCCAACCTCCCAGGGCTGGTGGCGGCGGATTCCAGCGCCCTGTATGCACGTAATCTGATGAATTTTCTTAATCTGATGCTTGATGCGACGAGCGGCGAGTTTAAAGTGAACCGTGAGGATGAGGTCATCGCTGGAACGCTGGTCTGCGTGGACGGAGAAGTAATCGGTAAAACTTGAAAAATCATGGGCGGGAAGTAAAGGCACCTATACAGCTTTTCAGGTTTTGCCTTCCCTGTTGTAAGTCAAGACTCGGAATTAAATTGTTAACGGATTGAAGGAGCAATCATGATCGGCGAAGTTGACCCAACTATCATTAACCTGACCGTATTCGTGCTGGCGGTGTTTGTAGGCTATCACGTGGTGTGGAACGTGACCCCTGCCCTGCATACGCCGCTGATGTCAGTGACCAATGCAATTTCCGGCATTATTTTAGTCGGCGCCATGCTGGCCGCCGGACCGGCGGAAACCGACTGGGGCGTATGGCTGGGAGCAGTGGCGGTGACGCTCGCCGCGATCAACGTATTCGGCGGATTTCTTGTTACCCAGCGGATGCTGGAGATGTTTAGAAAAAAAGATAAAAAAGGAAGCTAGTAAATGTCCGCAAATTTGGTGGCACTCGCGTATCTGATCGCGTCAGTTTTTTTCATTCTGGCGCTAAAAGGCCTAAGCTCGCCGCTAACCGCGCGCCGCGGTAATCTGTTCGGTATGGTGGGAATGGCAATCGCTGTGCTCACCACGCTTACGATCACCAGGAACTGGGCGCTGATACTCGGTTGTATCGCGCTAGGCGGCACCATTGGTGCGGTTGTCGCACGGCGCGTGCAGATGACAGCAATGCCGGAGCTGGTCGCCTTCATGCACTCGCTGGTGGGCCTGGCGGCGGTATTTATCGCTATCGCCGCCGTCAATAACCCGGTTTCGTTCGGCCTGCCCGCAATATTACCGATGGGCAGCAAACTGGAACTGTTTCTCGGCACCTTCATTGGTGCCATGACGTGGTCGGGTTCGGTGATCGCATTCTTGAAGCTGTCCGGCCGCATGAGCGGTGCACCGATCACATTCAGCGGCCAGCATATGGTTAACCTGATTCTGGCGATCGTGATGGTCGGCTTTGGCCTGTGGTTTTTCTTTAGCGAGACCACCAACTGGACAGCCTTTGCCACAATGACCGCAATCGCCTTCGTGCTCGGTTTTCTCATCATCGTCCCCATCGGTGGAGCGGATATGCCGGTGGTGATTTCCATGCTTAACTCATATTCCGGCTGGGCGGCGGCGGGAATCGGTTTCTCGCTTGGCAACCCCATGCTTATCATTGCCGGTTCGCTGGTGGGGAGTTCTGGGGCTATTCTGTCTTATATCATGTGCAAGGCTATGAACCGGCCATTTCTCTCGGTCATACTTGGCGGCTTTGGCAGCGAAGGGGGAGCGGTGGCTGCGGCGAGCGACGGGACCCAGAAAACCTATCGCAGCGGCAGTGCCGACGATGCGGCATTTTTAATGGGTAACGCCGACAGCGTTATTATCGTGCCCGGCTATGGTCTGGCGGTGGCGCGGGCGCAGCATTCGGTCAAGGAACTGGCCGAGAAACTGCACGAGAAAGGTGTCAATGTGCGCTTTGCGATACATCCGGTGGCTGGGCGCATGCCGGGGCACATGAACGTATTATTGGCAGAAGCAGAGATACCCTATGAGCAAGTGCTGGAGATGGATGAGATCAACAGCGATTTTTCCACCACCGATGTGGTACTGGTGCTGGGCGCAAACGATGTGGTGAATCCTGCGGCGAATGTTCCAGGCAGCCCGATATATGGCATGCCCATTCTGGATGCCCACAAGGCGCGCACTGTAATGGTGGTCAAGCGCAGTATGGCGGCGGGTTATGCCGGCCTCGACAATGACCTGTTCTACATGGACAAAACCATGATGGTATTCGGCGATGCCAAGAAGGTTGTTGAAGATATGGTCAAGGCGCTATAACACTACATGTTTTACCGTGATACGTTCAAGCGTAGTCGCAATCCGGGTGACATTTCTTACATAAAGCATTGATCAACTGATCCGCATTTATCCGGTCGCTCAATTCGTGAGAGCTCATCCCGCGCGTCGCGGATGCGCCACGCTGCGGAAGGCGCCAGGATCAGCTACGCAGCGCTCCAGTTTGTTGTCGTGCCGGGAAAGTAGGCCCTACATTCACATTCGATCACCCTCACAGCGCTTGCGAAGTCAATACAGCAGAACTGGAACTTGAGCAGTTGCGCATGCAACTATTCGATTCGAATGTGCCTGGACCTTTCAGTAGTGTAAAACTCTCAAGCAGGATACTTATTTTTTTTAGCGATCTCGGGATCGGGTTGTATACTTAAGGGTTGTATACTTAGTGGCAAAAGAGGCGGAGCTATCGAGAGCCACCAAATCAACAGAAAGTCACCCACGCAGTTGCTCATCTTCGTATTGAAAGTATGAAATTATCTGTGGAAGCAAGATTATCTATAAGATTTTTGAATCAAGTTAGCCTCTTGCGGCAGAATAGGTTCTATTGATGCTGTCAGGAATAAAACTATGCTGATTGGGCTACCCAAAGAAACCAAGGATCACGAAAACCGGGTCGGAATGACACCCAGTACGGTTAAGGCCCTGACGCGGCACGGACATCGGGTACTGGTACAGAGTGGGGCGGGGGACGGCAGCTTTCTTTCAGATGCGGAATACCAATCAGCCGGAGCCATGCTTGTTCCTCACGCCGAAGATGCCTGGGCGGCGCAACTGGTGATCAAGGTCAAGGAGCCGACTGCGGCGGAATATCCTTATCTGCATCGAGACATGATTCTGTTTACCTATCTTCATCTGGCTTCGGATAAACCTCTTACCACCGCACTGCTGGAGAGTGGCGTTACAGGTATCGCCTATGAAACGGTTCAAACCGAAGGAGGTCAATTACCGCTGTTAACGCCCATGAGTGAGGTGGCGGGGCGTATGGCCACTCAAATTGGGGCAACGTATCTGCAAAAGACGTACGGTGGCCGTGGCGTATTGATGGGCGGTGTGCCCGGCGTGGCTCCAGCTAATGTCGCAATTCTGGGGGCGGGCATTGTCGGTACGAATGCCGCTCGCGTTGCTGTTGGGTCCGGCGCCCAGGTCACCGTGCTGGACATCAATCATGGCCGCCTGAAGTACCTCGATGACATCTATCATGGGCAATTACAGACGCGTATCAGTGATGAGTATAATATTGAAGAGATGGTCTACAATGCCGACTTGGTGATCGGTGCCGTTTTGATTCCTGGCGGACGGGCGCCCTGGTTGATTACAGCCGGGATGTTGCCGAATATGCGAAAAGGTTCCGTAATCGTCGATGTGGCGGTTGATCAAGGGGGGTGCGTCGAAACCACCCGGCCGACCACACATAGCAATCCAACCTACGAACTTGACGGCGTGGTGCATTATTGTGTCGCCAATATGCCGAGCGCGGTTCCGCGCACCAGCACCTTTGCGCTGAATGCTCAAACGGCTTTTTATACAGTGCGCCTGGCGGATGAAGGATTAGATGCCGTAAGAAATAATCTGGCGTTACAATATGGCCTTAACACGCACCGGGGATCGGTCACTTATCCTGCGGTTGCAAAGGAATTTGGCCTGAAATATATTGATCCATTACAGGCACTGGAGCAGACCTATTGAACAGTTCAACCACCAGGAGCCAAGCGAAATGAAATTCGCATACCCTGTGTTTTTCGGCGTATTGCTCGCCGCGAGTCAGCCTGCCTTGGCTAATATCGATATTCATTTTGACTATCGTTACGACAGTTCGGGTTTTTTTACCGGTGCTAACAGTTCACGCCAGAATTTATTGAATGCCGCCGCTTCCACATTCGAGAGCCGTTTTCAGGACAACCTGACAGCAATTACTCCATCTGGATCAAATAGTTTTGATGCGAGTTTCTTTCAGCCGGATAACGGTAACAATACCAGTATTTCCAATTTTAGTGTCGCCGCGAATCAGCTTGTGGTTTTTGCCGGCTCCTATAATTTGGGTGACACAGTGGCGATGGGTGGTCCGGGGGGATTCTCCAGCAGTGGCTCCACCGATTTCATTAACAACGCATCCAGCAGAGGCCAATCCGGAGCTCTTGCACCAATCGAGACCGATTTTGGGCCATGGGGCGGGGCGATTTCCTTTAACAGTACTTCCAATTGGTATTTTGATTCCGATACCACTACAGACGAATCCTTTTCCGGCTTGGATTTTTATTCAGTAGCCGTACATGAACTGGCACATGTGCTCGGTTTTGGCGGTGCCGATTCTTTTGACAGCCTGATCTCGGGTAGTTCGTTTACCGGTCCCGCCGCTAACGCCCTGCTTGGCTATAATCCGCCCCTGGCGGGTGACAGCCACTGGGCAAGCGAACTCCGCTATCTTGGACAGGAAGCCGCGATGGATCCTTCTATCGAGTCTGGGCAACGCAAACGTTTTACGGAGCTTGATGACGCCGCTATGAAAGATATTGGCTGGCAAGTCTCACCTGTGCCCGAAGCTGAAACCTGGACCATGATGCTTGCCGGTTTGGGATTGCTCGGTTGGCGCATCCGCACCTACCGGCGTAGAGGCTGAGTGCGCCGGGGAGAAAAATATCTCATATTGAATTTATTTATTGATTTTTAATATCTACTAAATATTCTATTTTTTTCAGGTTGGCGGGTACAGAATCCGAAGCAGACTGCACGCTCTCTTACCATCTTGAAATCACGCGCTACAATCCACGACAAACCTATCGGCGTGGTGGTTTAACCCACTTGTCTAAACGGCAAAACACATGCCCCATAGTGTTACCTTGATCACCACGATTGCCGTCAGTTTCGGTCTTGCTTTGCTTATGGGGCTTATTGCCAACCGCTTGAAATTGCCGGTATTGGTTGGCTATCTGGTTGCAGGTGTAATCCTGGGTTCCAATACGCCGGGCTTTGTAGCCGACATGGAGCTTTCGGCCCAGTTGGCCGAAATCGGCGTCATCCTTTTGATGTTCGGAGTCGGGCTGCACTTCTCCCTGGACGATCTGCTGGCTGTCCGGCGGATCGCGCTGCCTGGCGCCATCGTGCAAATCGGGGTGGCAACCGCTCTTGGCGCGGTGGTTGCAGTTGCCTGGGGTTGGGACGTGGGTGCGGCCATCGTGTTTGGGGTGGCGCTATCCACTGCGAGCACAGTCGTGCTCCTGCGGGCGCTGGAGCAGCGCGGTGTGCTGAAGTCCGTCAATGGGTCAATTGCGGTGGGTTGGCTGGTGGTCGAGGATCTGGCAATGGTTCTGGTTCTGGTTCTTCTGCCGCCGCTTGCCGGATGGCTTGGGACCTCTACCGGCGGTCCAGCGGATGGTTCCAATTCGGATCTGTTAATAACGCTCCTGCTTACCTTTGGCAAGGTAGCGGTCTTCATTGCGCTAATGCTTATTGTCGGGAAACGCGTTTTTCCCTGGTTGCTTTGGCATGTTGCCAGCACCAACTCAACCGAGCTCTTCATCTTGAGCGTGATTACGGTAGCGATAGGTATCGCCTACGGTTCCGCAATGCTCTTCGGTGTTTCCTTTGCGCTCGGCGCTTTCTTCGCCGGAATGGTTATGAGGGAGTCCGATTTGAGTCATCGAGCTGCTCAGGAATCCCTGCCGCTCAGAGATGCTTTTTCGGTACTGTTTTTTGTCTCCGTCGGAATGCTGTTCGATCCGAACGTCCTCATCGATCAGCCACTCCGCGTTGTCGCCACGCTTGCGATTATTATTATTGGCAAATCGCTGGCGGCCTTTCTTCTGGTTCTTGCTTTTCGCTATCCGCTCAATACGGCATTAACCGTATCGGCCAGTCTTGCTCAGATTGGCGAATTCTCATTTATCCTTGCGGCGCTAGGTGTTTCACTCGGACTCCTGCCGGTCGAGGCCCAGAGTCTTATACTAGCGGGGGCTTTTATCTCGATTACGTTCAATCCCCTGGTGTTTCAGGTAATCGAACCCGCACAGGAATGGATACGCTCCCGTTCCAAGCTTGCCCGCATCCTGGAACGTTCTGACGATCCCCTGGCTGAACTGCCAATGTCGGTTGCCTCAAGCTACGTGACCAATCACGTGGTGCTTGTGGGTTATGGCCGGGTCGGTCGGCATATTGGCGAAGCGCTAGTCGAACAGGGGTTGGCGCTTGTGGTGGCGGACCAGAATCGCGAGATGGTCGAGGGGTTACGCAAGCATGGAATCCATGCCGTAGCGGGTGATGCCGCTGAACCGGCGGTGCTTATACAAGCGCATATTGCGCGGGCTAAAATGCTGGTGATTGCGGTCCCCGATGCACTACGCGCTCGCCGGATGATAGAAACCGCGCGTATGCTTAACCCGCCGATCGAGATTATTGTGCGTACACATAATGAAGAAGAAGCAGCACTGCTACGAAAAGAAAGCGGCGGCACAGTGCTTCTGGGCGAGCACGAGCTTGCACTCAGCATGACACACCATGTATTAAAAAAATTCGGCAAATAAGGAATGAGCAGCGCAGGGATCAAAGCAGAGCATGGATGAAGTGAGAGAAACTGCTCTGGTCAAATGGATGAAGGTACATAGTTCGAGATTTCACGGCATTGTTTTCCGGATCTTCATCGACGGATTATGCATATGTAGCGTCGTGCCGCCGTTTTTTTGATTTTTGCAGAGTGTTTTAGTCACGAGCCTGCGAGCATTTGCTAAAGTAACGGTCATATAAAACGAGGTCTTCCCATGCGCATCGGCCCCGTCATTTCATCGGTGATTCAACGTTATGCGGGATTTAGCATGCAGCCTCCAGAGCCCGCGCGTAATGCGGATCAAGACTGACAAGGCTGCGAAATTGAGACAGGAGAAAATTGCATGAGTGGCAGGATTACCGTTTATCATAAACCCGCATGCAGTAAATGCCGAGCCACGCTAACTCTTCTCAAGGATAGCGGCCAAGAGTTCGATGCCGTTAATTACTACGAGATGCCATTAACCGTCGCGGGATTGCGTGAGCTGATAAAGAAACTGGGTTTGCCGGTACGTGACGTACTGCGTAGCGACGAACCTCTGGCGCGCGGCCTGAAGCTGGCTGAACGGCAGTTACCGGATGACGAATTAATAAAGATTATGGTGGATAATCCGGACCTGATTCAGCGGCCAATTGTCGTGCGTGGTGACGAGGCCGTATTGTGCCGGCCGCCGGAGAATGTGATGAAATTGTTATAACGAACTATCCGAAGAATTCGGAGAATGAAGCCGCGCCCGAACAAACCGGGGCGACGGGTTATATTAGTATTTGATATGGAAGGTGAGATGATAATGAATACGACATCAATCGATATGGTGCGGCTGATTTTTCCGCTTGTCCTTGTGTTGCTGTTGGGGATATTTGCCACCGTAGCGCAAGCAGAATGTACCGGATGCCTGTGTCCGGGTAATCCCTGTAAATTATGTTCATTACCGCCCACGAAAAATATTTCTCCCGCCGTGGATGAAGCAGCGGCGTGCCTCAAAATCCGGGAGAAAGTGGCACCCGTTTCAAAGAATACAGAGCCAAATGAGCATTATGCAAGTCTGAACAATTCGATGAGGGAGTGTGTAAAAAATGGCGGTGACGTTATCGTAAATTCGCGTCGGAACAAGGAGTTTCCGTCCAAGCATTATTGCAAGCCTTATGTTGCCTCGACGCCATAGACATTAGGAGTTTCCAGATTCGGATGGGTACCGTGACCGAAAGGCATACGCCAATAAGACTATTGGTATACGCCAATAAGACTATTCAGATTTTCCGAATTATCAGCATAATCTGCGGATTAAAAAGTAATCAGATATTGATTCGGGTATCGGTTCTGGCAGCCTGCCGGACTTGAAGAATCGAGGCGGAAAAGGGACTGGGCGAGGACAGATTTTGAGGATTTTGAAGGTCAATAATTGTTCTATTGGCCTTTATGGGCTGAAAGTGGCAAATGGGGAACGCCCCGATGCTTTTACAACCGGCTTTCGCAGCCGATTCCTTTTAAATACGGCAAGGGCTGTTAGTCAAAGGATATAAATGGTTGTTCACGGGGACACCGTAAAGCAGGAGAGTGGCACTGGCGCCGTTTCGTTGTCACGATTGCAGCGCAAGCCCAAATCTTTCCTGAAACTGATTCTGTTCGGGTTTGCACTGGTGGGCTTGCCGCTCATTATCGCACTCATCAACAGCGCTTTCTCCATCGACCGGTTGGCGGATCAAAGCCGCAGGGCTGTATATCAGGCAGCGAAAATTGCGCACGGCAGCCGTGTCCTGGCCGATGAAATTGCAGCCATGGAGCGTGCTGTGCGGCAAACACATATCTTGGGCGACACATCCCTGCTCGAAAATTATTTTAGGGCGCACACGAAATTCGAGAGCACGGCCGCGAGCCTTCTTGAGCTTTCATTACATACTGAACAGAAGCAATTGCTGGAGCAACTGCAATTATTGGAGGCAGCTATTTTCCGAAATGTGTCCGCCAGGGAACAATCAACGGAAGAGCTCCGCGATGTGGTTGGAAAATTCGTTCCCCTGCGGGATTCAGCGCGAACTTTTGCGGCGGTTGGTTATGCGTTGATTGAACGTGAGGTGGGTGAGATGCAGGACATGGCGGGGGGTGCCCGCTTTACCGTCGGATGGCAGCTGCTCGCTTTGATTCCCTTTGCGATTCTGCTGGCATTTATGTTTTCACTGAGGATTGCGCATCCAATACGCCAGATTGATGAGGCGATTCGTACCATGGGGGAGGGCGCGCTATTTAAACCGATACGCGTGGATGGTCCCCAGGACTTAAGGTATCTCGGCGAACGCCTGGATTGGTTGCGCCGCCGGTTGCTGAAATTGGAAGAGCAGAAAACCAAGTTTTTGCAGCACGTTTCTCACGAACTCAAGACACCGCTCACCGCCATGCGCGAAGGTGCTGACTTGCTAGCGGAAGGCGTAACGGGGGAGTTGACCGAAGAACAGCAGCGTATCGCAAATATCCTGTACAGCAACAGCGTACAATTACAGCGGCGCATTGAAGATTTGCTGAGTTACAGCGCGCTTCAGACCGAGAAAGCCGCACTGGTAAGACGTCAGGCGAATCTGGCGAAAATTCTGGATGCCGTGTTACAAGATCAAAATCTTATCATCATGAGCAAAGGCTTGAGAATTGAGGTTTCCTCCCCGGAACTGATAATTGGCTGCGATAAACAAAAAATTAAAGTTATTGTGGATAACCTGCTATCGAACGCAGTCAAATTCTCTCCTCAAGGTGGTTGTATCAGCATCTGGACGAACAAAGTAGACGAGACGGTGCAACTCGATATTCTGGATGCCGGTGCCGGTGTTGACGAGGCGGATCGTGAGAAAGTATTTGAGCCTTTTTATCAGGGGCGGCAAGTACTCGACGGTCATATAAAGGGAACGGGACTGGGGTTATCCATCGCGCGTGAGTATGCGCTCGCGCATGGTGGCAATATAGAGCTTGTGCAGCAGGCCGGTAATGGTGCCCATTTCCGTCTTACCCTGCCGATCCGTGATCCGGAGGGAACCTTATGAGTAGCGCCCCCCGGAAATTGATGATTCTGCCAGTAGTTATATTGGCGTTGCTCGCTGCTTGCTCCACTGTCCCTGAAAATCAGCAACCTGTGGGACCATTGCCATCCGATTTGATCATAACCGGTCAGATGGAAGATCTGATGCAATACTACGATGCCTTGCGTAAGCAGCCGTCGGCAGAACTTGCTCACGTGTACGATAAGGTAAAGCAGAATTTCGTACAAAACAAAAGCGATGCAAATCGGGCCCGACTGATATTACTGCTCATCTTGCCCAATACCACCTTCCGCGACACGACTTCAGCGCTTTATTTGCTCAACGAATGGCCACGCGATACGAAACCGGCAACTGGTTTGCAAAGTTTTAGAAACCTGTTGGCGGCACTGCTCGCGGAACAGCAACGGCTAAGCAATAGCGTGGATGAACTATCGTTAAAATTAAAGGAAGAACAGAAACGCGTGGAAACGCTGCAGAATCAAATTGAAGCCATTAAAAGCATGGAAAGGAATCTCATTCTCAGAGAACTATAATTATCCTGAGTCCGGCAGTTGACCGCTCATTTTTCACTCATTTTTTAGTTTGGCACCATGATCCACAAAGACTTCTTACGCTACCTGACCTTCACCTTTAAGATGAGTTCGCTACGGGATGGATCGCACGTTTTTTGTGGCACATGGCGCGTTGTTCGCAACGCTTTGAAGTGGGCCGAGCATCGTACGAGGAGCCCCGCGAAGCTGGGATCGGCCAGCGTAGGAGGGGGTGTGTTGCCCGCGACCACGTTTCATGGCGCCCTGCGTGGGCGCACCATTCCGCGTCGTCGCGCCTTGCCCTGCACCCCAAAAATCGCACACTCCACCCCGTCCAACTGCCGGATTTAGGATTATAAGCGTGAGCAAAAATATGCCTGACTCCAACCCAAGAATTCTCATCGTCGATGACGATACCGATCTGCTGGAATTACTCACGATCCGGCTTACAGCCGCTGGCTACAAAACGGAAGCTGTGCGAAGCGCGGAGGCGGCACTCAATTATCTGGATGTATCGCGTCCGCAACTCGTCATTAGCGATATGCAGATGAGCGGCATGGATGGGATGGCACTATTCGAACAAATTCACCGCACGCTACCTACATTGCCAGTGATAATTCTGACAGCACATGGCACCATTCCCGATGCGGTCGCAGCTGTTCAGCGAGGCGTATTCGGCTATCTTGCCAAACCTTTTGACAGCAAGACGCTGCTGGCTAACATCAGCCAAGCTCTCAGACTTGTCCCCGGCGCCCCGGGACAGAATGAGATGTCACAAGCATCGTGGTCCAAAGCTATTATTACGCAAAGTGCGGTAATGGAGGATCTCCTCACCAAGGCGGGACTGGTAGCGGAAGGGGATGCAAGTGTGCTGATTTATGGCGAGAGTGGTGTTGGCAAGGAATTGTTTGCTCATGCCATACATGAAGCGTCCAAACGTCGCCATCATCCGTTTGTGGCTATAAATTGCGCGGCGATTCCGGAACAATTACTGGAATCCGAGTTGTTTGGACACGTCAAGGGGGCGTTTACAGGCGCTGTAAGGGATCACAAGGGCTTGTTGCAATTGGCGGAGGGAGGAACGCTGTTTCTGGATGAAATCGGGGATATGCCACTTTTACTCCAAGTCAAACTATTACGCGTTCTCCAGGAAAGGCAAGTGCGCCCGGTTGGGTCCATGCAGACGATTCCTGTGGATGTCCGCATCATTTCCGCAACTCACCGTGATCTCCAGGCCGAAATCGCCAACGGCGGTTTTCGAGAAGATCTCTATTACAGACTGGACGTAGTGGCGTTAACCATCCCGGTCTTATCGCAGCGGCGTGAAGATATTCCTTTGCTGGCGAATCATTTTCTCAGTACATTTTCTGCGAAATACGATAAAA
>JBKJYB010000144.1:0-3142 GCA_046716045.1 Nitrosospira sp. | reverse complement strand
GTGAAGAACGCCAGGAGCAGGAAGAGACCGCCCAAACCCTGCTATTCTTAACTGCGATCGCTTTGACAGTGATTTATGCCTTGATTGCGATTCCGTTTCAATCTTATGTAAAACCGCTGATCTTTCTACTGGGCGCCCCGGTCGCCTGGAGCGGCGCGGTATGGGCGCACTGGCTGATTGGCTTGCCATTGTCCATGGAATCGCTGGTCGGCATGATAGCCGCAAGTGGCGTGGTGGTAAACGACAGTCTGGTCCTGCTGGACTATGTTCACAAGAGAGAAGACTCTGATGAGTCCACTGCAAAACTCATTCTCGAAGCCTGTACAGCGCGCTTCCGCCCGATTCTGCTGGCCTTCCTTACCAATTTCGTAGGGTTTCTTCCTATCCTGCTGGAAACCAGCGAGCAGGCCCAGTTTCTGGTTCCGATGACGCTCTCTTTGACCGTCGGCCTGATGATTGGCATGACTGCCAGTCTGATACTGACACCGGTTTGTTATGCCATTGTAGAGAAATCCTGATTTTCAAGCTGCCTGATCAGCCAGCGAAATCCGAGTTTCATGCCAAGTGAGCAGCAATATAGCGGGCTACTCGCTTGCAAGTCAGCCTGACCGGTGCGCTAACGCTATCTTTATAAAGCGCTTGGCAAGGATTATCCTAAATCCGGTAGTTGGACGGGGTGAAGTGTGCGGTTTTTGGGGTGCGGGGCAAGGCGCAACGACGCGGAATAGTCGTTCCATTCCAAGACGTTGCAACACCGCCCTGTGCTGCAAAAACTGTGCAATTCACCCCGTAGCGGCCTCACCCAGAAGGTGAGCGTCAAATAATACGAAATATTGTTATTAATCATAACACTGATCTATTAAATGAGCGGTCAACTACCGGATTTAGGATTATACTACTTGCGCTTACATCTGATTCCTCCACGCAGTCCTTTGTCAACGCAATGCTTCATACCTTGAGTAGCCCGAGGAAGCCAAGTACCCACGGCCGTAAGAAATTAACGTATTCCTCGCGCAGAAACAAACAGAATCAAACATGCAATCTATTGTAAAACAGTCGCGACGCATCGTAATCAAGGTCGGCAGCAGTCTCGTCACTAACGAGGGGCAGGGGCTCGACCATGCCGCGCTCGCACGCTGGGCGGAGCAAATTGCCAGACTCAAGAAAATGGGCAAGGAAGTTGTGCTGGTTTCCTCCGGCGCGATAGCGGAAGGCATGCAGCGTCTGAATTGGAAGAAGCGTCCTCACGCACTGCACGAGTTGCAGGCCGCTGCCGCCGTCGGGCAGATGGGGCTGGTACAGGCTTATGAATCCTGTTTCCGTGCCCATGAAATGCACGCCGCGCAAGTGCTGCTTACCCATGAGGACTTGTCGGACCGCAAGCGTTACCTTAATGCTCGTTCGACTCTGACTACGCTACTAAGCTTAAACGTCATTCCCGTCATCAACGAAAATGACACGGTGGCGACAGAAGAAATCCGCTTTGGCGATAACGATACACTTGCCGCGCTGGTGACCAATCTGATCGAGGCTGACGTGTTGGTGATTCTTACCGACCAGGGCGGATTATTCACCGCCGATCCCCGCAAGGATGCGAACGCCACGCTGATAAAGGAGGCCCGCGCCGGAGACTTGACACTCGAAGCAATGGCAGGCGGCGCTGGCAGCGCCATAGGGCGCGGTGGCATGCTGACCAAGGTGATAGCCGCGAAACGTGCAGCACGCAGCGGCGCCCATACCGTCATCGCATCGGGGCATGAAACCGACGTCCTGCTTCTCCTCGCCGCGGGGAATGCCGTTGGCACGCAATTGCTGGCGGAAACCATGACATTGGTGGCACGCAAGCAATGGCTCGCTGATCACCTGCAAATGCGTGGAAATGTCATACTGGATGAAGGAGCGATAAAAGCACTCACCGGTGGCGGCAAAAGTCTTTTATCGATAGGTGTGACTGATGTCCATGGTAATTTCGAGCGTGGCGAGGTGGTAGGTTGTCTTGATCCGGCAGGCAGGGAAATTGCCCGTGGGCTCGTTAATTATAATTCGGCTGAAACCCGGAGAATCCTGCGGCGGGCAAGCAACGAAATCGAAACCATTCTGGGATACGTGGGCGAACCGGAACTCATTCATAGGGACAATCTGGTTCTGCTATAGTATGGATTTATTGCCCCCATGCCTGATACTACTCGAAGGAATGCTCAATGAAACCGCTCACCAGACTTGACGCCAACTTCTCGGCTAGCCCGCAAATCAACGTGGAAGATTTAGCTGATATTAAGGCGGCTGGTTTCAAAAGTGTAATCTGCAATCGGCCCGATAGCGAGGACGGAGGAGTTCATTCAGATCACAATCTTCTTGAAGAGGCGGCGAAAAAACTGGGGCTGGAGTTTGCCTACCTGCCGGTCGTGCCTGGACAAATGAATGACACGAATGTGGCCGATTTCAAGGCGATCATCGACAAATTGCCTGGTCCAACCGTTGGCTATTGCAGAATGGGGATGCGTTCAAAGGCTCTCTACGAGCGATCAAGGTGATATTCTCTTTCGATCCGGTCTAGTCTGTACCATCATGATATTTCGTCAGCTGTTCGAGCCTCTGTCCAGTACCTGCACATACCTGCTCGGCTGTGAGGAAACCGGGCAGGCCGTGTTGATTGATCCGGTGATCGTGTCAATGGATCGTGATCTGGCTGAGCTCAGACGCCTCGGACTGACTTTGGCCTATAGCGTCGACACGCATATTCACGCAGATCATATCACCGCCGCGCTTGAACTAAAAAAGCAGGTAGGCAGCAAAATCGCCGCACCGGCTTTCGACCGGCTATCCTGCACAGATTTTGGTGTTGAAGAAGGCAAATCGTTGCAGGTGGGAAGCATTACGTTACAACCGTTGCATACACCTGGGCATACCGACGGACACTTTGCTTACCAATGCGGTGACAGAGTCTTTACCGGCGACGCCCTCCTGATTGAAGGGTGTGGGCGTACCGATTTTCAGAACGGCGATGCGGACGCATTATACAGAAGCGTGAAGGAAAAACTGTTCTCGTTACCGGATGACTGTCTGGTATATCCGGCCCATGACTATAATGACCGGCGGGTTTCCTCTATTGCGCAGGAAAAAAAACGCAACCCTCGACTGG
>JBKJYB010000143.1:0-10313 GCA_046716045.1 Nitrosospira sp. | reverse complement strand
TCCTCGCGGTGAGATCAAAATCGGTGGTTGAGTTGAACAGAAATGATGTGTACCGAGGTGTTGAAGGAACCACGGACAACCTGGAGCAATGGGTTATTGTTCGTCGCCCGATCGATCTCGGCCTTGTCAAAGAACACGTGGGCATATCCCACATCGATTGATGTCTGCTCGTTGATCTTCTGGTTAAAGCCCAGGGCCAGCCAGATACGATCCGAATCTGGCAGCCGGACAGTTCGATCCGTTGCATTGCGCGTCGGCGACTGATCGTAAGCAATTCCCGCCCGCAGTCGAAGTCTGTCGCTATATTGGTATTGCGCTCCCAGACCCGCGCGATAGCTGTCTTTTAAACCCAGCCTCTCATTTGACAGGACAGATCCAGAGGTACGACTGTTGGCCACTAATGCGGGGATGCTACTCCAGCCCGTCCATGTCAAATCGCCGAGAAAGCTGCAATCGGGCATTGACCATGTGGGATAATGCCACTGACGCGGTATTCGGCAATTCAACAGAGACAGAGGCCGGGATGGTGTTACCGGGCATCGTCAGATGTCCATCAACTTTCAGATCCACCGTCGATCGATAGGCAGACCGATACGAGTGGCAGAGGTAAACTGGAACATCGCGCCAAGGTTATAGCCAAAACCGGTATCGTTGCCGGTCGTCTTTGATCTGGCATCTACAAGCGTAGGCAACAGCGCCGTCACCGGCAACATGCCGCGCAAATCAGCCTCGAATCTCACAACGTTAAATCCTGCGCCGAGCGAAACGACCTCATTCATCCACCACGCGATGCTAGGGTTGAAATTGATGGTGCTTATTTCCGAAAATACACCCTGATAGCGGCCGACAAAGGTATTGCTCCACTCGGTGGAGTTGCCAAAGGTCGGCGACACACCCAACCCAAGGCGCAGCGCAGATGTGACCGGCATGGTCCAGTAAGCAGCAGGAGCCGCTGCCAGACCACCAGCCTGGCCGCCGTTATCACCAAGCGGGTAGGCCGGTAACGCGCCGCTACCCGTGTCATTGAACCTCAACGACCGCACCAATAAGCTCAACGCTCCGGAAACATGATGTCTAGGGGCAAGATACGTCATGCCGGCCGGATTGAAATAGATCGTTGAAGCATCCTGCGCGACTGCCGCCGCTCCGGCATAGGCGTAGCCCGGTCCCGGCTCCGTTCTGGTTTTGCAAAGCAAAACCTGCCGCGACAGCACTACCGGCAATGGGCATGCTTCCCATCATCAGAAATGTCAATAATAATCTGGATTGGTGAACTCTGTCTGAAAGGGGTTTTTGCGCGGGATTGTTCAATAGAGTGCTGCGGCATCTTGATGCTCTGCAATGACGCAATTAGAAACCAGGATTAATCGCCTGGATAGCTGTAAAATTTTACAGGTAACCTCCGCTATTCATGAATATCCTATTAAATCAGTCAGTTATTTGTTAAGCCCATGAATACACCTTGATACGGTTGAGTTGTCGATCTTGCTTATCCGGGTGTTTTAAACGATGATTGTGATCAGGATGCTCGCACGCCAAGAGGCCAGCGGCAGCGATCTCCAGGCTATACCGGTGCATTCAACGAGTCTGAATTGGGTTGAAGGGGACGAAGTGTGCGGGTGTTTGAGCGCGAAGGAACGGAAGACCGGGCAATGCCTGTACTATTCCATCCTGCCCAGTTTGACGGGAACAATTCCAGTGGCGCGCCCAACACGATTCGAACGTGTGACCCCCGCCTTCGGAGGGCGGTACTCTATCCAGCTGAGCTATGGGCGCAAATGAAGCGGTGTAAACCTTTATTGAGCAACCTTGTTGGATGCAATAGAATAGTCTTTTTTAAATCCCGCGTCCAACGTAAACGAATCGCATTTTGCTTCAACACGCATGAATCTATACAATAACCATTTTTTCCTTGGGGAGTTATTGTGAGCGGGACTGAAGATGACGGGCATTCCTCGGCCATCAAGACACCGAAACAATTGATTACGGTCCTTCTGGCCGCCTTCGTGTTTCCAGTCTTGACTATTATGTTGTTGGCACAGCTTGTTACGGGCGATAGACCGGTAAATCAGAATGACCCCGTTTATTCGGATGAAGCCGTGGCGAAGCGCTTGCAACCAGTGGGCCGGCTGATGCTCGTAGGTGACTCACCGCGAGCTGACGAAGATGTAGGGGCCACAACCGTTCAGACAGCGAGTGCGGCAGCCGCTCCGATAGCGGCTGCTGACGGCGCAGACAGAATCAAGACCATCTACACGGCGAGTTGCGCTGCGTGTCACACAAGCGGCGCGGCGGGTGCTCCCAAACTCGGCGATAAATCAACATGGGCTCCCCGCATTAAGAGCGGTACGGATACACTCTACAACAGTGCGCTCAAGGGCAAGAATGCGATGCCTGCAAAAGGCGGGAACACCAGTCTGTCCGATGCCGATGTCAAAGCGGTGGTGGATTACATGGTGAGTCAGGCAAAATGATTCCCTGACGACGTGAAAGCAAAAAAATAGCAGAACGATAGGTCCAATATCGCCCTATTTTTTTGTGGAATCTGCACGCTAAATAGAGGGATCCCACGAATCTTCGGCGATTCAGGTTTAATAATCCTAAATTCGGTAGTTGACCGCTCATTTATGAATTTAGTTCTATGAGTCATAAAGATTCTCTGTGTTATTTGAGGCTCACCTTTTGGGTGAGTCCGCTACAGGGCGGATTGCACGGTTTTTATGGCGCATGACAGCGTTGCAACGCCTTGAAATGGAATAACCATTTCGCGTTGTTGCGCCTTGCCCCGCACCCCGAAAAACCGCACACTCCGCCCTCTCCAACTACCGGATTTAGGTTTAATCATCAATCTTGATAAGTTTGCCGTCTTCGCCAACTTCAATTTCAAATTTCTTGCCATCGGGTTTCTTTACGGTAGCTTCGTAAACTATCACCGATTTACCGTCTTTTGTATCCGTTTCCTTCTCTATCTCCTCAATTTTCCCGCCACCCGCGTGTTCGGTGATTGTCTTCTGAACAGCGGCGGGAACCTGGGACCATTGAACCTTCTCTTCCTTCCCGGCGAAACTTGAGGCGGCGTATGCCATTGTGATCGGCAAAGCGATTAATAGAAGTGCTTTTTTCATGGTGGTCTCCTGAATGATAAATATGCGTATGAAATAAACAATATTTAAAAATTGTGGCGGGTTGCGGTTTGAACGCTTTTGAGCGTGGCAAGCCGGCAGCGCATTGACGTATTCCGAATCTCGGCGGTTGTCATTATCCTGAAGCCGGTAGTTGGACGAGGTGAAGTTCACCGTTTTTGGCGTACAGGGCCACGCGCGATGACACGGAATGGTTGTTCCATTCCTTGCTACGCTTGAACTCCAATTTGGCAATATCACGCCAACGACTCCACCTCCGCTCCATCACGACCGCCCGAACCCTTACCATTTCCGCTTCAGTAACCGCCTCCACCACCGGTGCCCGAACTACCACCGGAACTGGAGCCGCTTCCGCTGCCAGTTCCCGTACCACCGCCCGATCCACCCCCGTAGCCGCTGCCCGCTCCGGGCCTGGGTTTGATATCTCCGCGCGGATCCATATCGGTATCTTTCTTCATTCCTTTCTTGTCGGATCCCTGACCCTGGCCTTTCTCATAGGGCTTGGTGGGATGTGCGCCTGAGGTTGAGCCACCCTGCCCTGACATACCGCTTTGTTCCTGTCCTTGCTGCCCCGTCATACCGCCTTGAGCAAATACCGCTCCGGCCGCGCTCAGACTGATAGCGAATGCTGTAATGGTCATCGACTCGACAACTTTGTTTCTTGAAATCGCAAATTTTTTCATGATAAGCTCCTGTAAATAATTGGAAAACGATAAAAAATGAAAATTACCCAACTTTCCATCAAGGCTTGAGATTAGCTATTTTTATCGCGCTGACTGCCGGACTTGGCATGCCGCCCTGAGGCCCTGCTTCGGGAACACCATCTCTATCACCGTGAGGAACACGGAATGTGTCTTATGTTAGTGGGTAATATTCTTTTTTTATGTACGGAGACACACATAAACCTCAAATAACTCAAATAAATTCTTCTTGTTCTTGTATACGGCTTGAAGATCGAAACGAGAAAGTAATTGAGTGAAGGCAGATTTTGAGAATTCTGAAAGCCGATAGTTGTTCTTATTGGCTGAATAAGCGGTGAAATATGGACCGGTATCACCCATAGGTATCGGAATCCCGAGGGATTAAATCATGTCTATTCAAATAGAACAAATAGGTGAACGACAAGAATTCCACGTCGAGGATGCGTCATCATGGGATGACTTTGAGCAGATATGCCACTTCTTTATTGAACATCTTGGGGCAAGCGTTCTTTCCGAGAACGATGCCCTGACGCAAGAGTATGGGAGATAGGAATAAATAATGAAACCGTGACTATAGTTCACGATGACATGATCGGTAACTACTTTTTCGCTGAAAAACCCGAAGGTGAGCCGGTCGCGAAAGAAATAGCAGCGAAGCTGGATGAACAAATCCGTGTAGTCGCTGAACAACAAACTGCTGCGGCGGAGTAGGCCGGGTTGCTCCCTACAGCGAAGCGATCAACTCCTTCAGGAGCTTGAAATCCACCGGCTTCGTCAGATGATGATCGAAGCCGGCATCCTCTGATTGACGGCGGTCTTCTTCCTGGCCCCAGCCAGTCAGGGCGACCATTTTGATATCGTTGTATTGCGGTTGCTCGCGAATACGGCGCGCTACTTCGTAACCGTTCATTCCTGGCATACCGATGTCCATCAGAATTACATTTGGCTGGTAACCGGGGAGCGCCGCAAGCGCCGCCGGGCCGCTATTGACAGTCTGGACGTTAACGCCTATTGACTCAAGCAGCATGGAAAGAACTTCGGCTGCGTCATGATTATCGTCGACCACCAGTACGCGCAGCCCTTTCGGCGGGAGAGCCGCTTTCTCCGGCTCGGCGCTTTTTCCGCGAGCGGATACTTCCGACAAAGGCAGGCGCACAATGAATTCGCTGCCTTGATCCTTCCCTTCACTTATGGCGTCAATGGTACCACCGTGCATTTGCAGAAGGCGGTAGACCAGGTTGAGCCCGATACCCAGACCCTCCTGCGCCCCGATACCGTTGCGGCGCTCCTGTGCAAACATATCGAACAGCCGGGGCAACATGCCAGCCAGAATACCGATACCGTTGTCGCGCACTGATACCACCGCGCTCCCGCCTTCCTGGCGGGCGGTCAGCCAGATGTGTCCGCCCTTTCCAGTGTAGCGGGCCGCGTTGTTGAGCAGATTGGTAAACACTTGCTCCAGGCGCACAATGTCAGCGAGAACAATTAAAGGCGCTTCGGGAATAAATATGCTCAGTTTATGTTTCTTTTCATTAATCAGAGGCATGCTCGCTTCCACCGCGTTGCGCAGCGCAACAGCCAAATCCATTGGCACCGGCCGCAACTCAATTTTTCCGCTGGTGATACGTGATATCTCCAGCAGATCGTCCACCAGCCGGATCATATAGTTGACTTGCCGGTTTATGACCGGCAACAGACGGGGAAGCGCCGTAATGCCATCCGGCCGCGCGATGAGCGCCAGGGCGTTGGAGATTGGCGCAAGCGGGTTTCGCAGTTCATGTGCCAGCGTGGCCAGAAACTCATCCTTGCGGTGGTCGGTCTCTATCAAGGCAGCTTCCGCAGTGACCGCATCGGTAATGTCTATCGACAGACCGACATGTCCCGCATACTCATCGGCGGCGGTAAACCACGGCAGCGCGTACGATTCCAGCCAACGCCATTCTCCTTTCGCGGTCTTGATCCGGGTCCGATGTTGAAAACGCGAGCGCTCTCGCATCGCCTGCTCGAACGTCGCCCAGTAACCTGGCGCGTCCTCAGGTTGAAGAATCGAACGCCATCCGGTAGGCATCAACTCTTCCGAGGTCATCCCGATCGTATCCATATATCGCTGATTAAGATAAGCTGCATTCCCCTGCGCATCCACCTGCCAGATCAGTGCCGGGGATGCTTCCGCCAGAGCACGGAATCTTGCTTCGCTCTCGCGCAGGCTCTGCTCGACGCGCTTGCGTCCGGTTATGTCAACAACATACTCAACGCCTTCATGTTCGCTGATTTGCTTTGCGGCGAGCAAAGCCCACCAGCGCGATCCGTCCTTGCGGAAATACTCTTTTTCATAAGGGGTAGTGCGCCCTGTGGCCTTGAATTCCTCGATGGCCCGCAGCGAAACCGAAGTCCATTCCGGCGGCGTCATTTCACCACAGCGCAACCGTCCCGCCTTCTCATCCCCGCGGCTGAAGCCGCTCATCGTCAGGAACGCATCATTGGTTTCGGTAATCTTGCCTTCCGTATTCAGGAAAATGATGCCGACCGTATCGATTTCCAATGCGCGGCGAAAACGTTCCTCGCTCTCACGCAATGCGTCTTCGGCTCTTTTGCGCTTTTGCACGTGTGCGGTAACGTCGATGCCATGGCCCAGAATATACTGGCAGGCGCCATTCTCATCTAAAAGTGGTATGTAACTGACATCGATGACGCGCTCCTCTGGCTGTCCGCCAGGTGTGCGTATCACTATCACCGGCTGCTCGAATCCCACGAATGGCTTGCCGGAGGCCATTACCTGCATCAGGCTGTGCTGGATACCGTCGTGTGCCGCCTCCGGAAGCGCTTCGAAGGCCGGCCGGCCGATCAGATCGCGATGGCCGACCAGTTGATAGAATGCCTCATTGGCAAACTCGAAGACGAATTCGGGCCCCTTGAGTACGTACAGGAATGACGGCGCGTTACGGAATACCTCTTCCAGCAGTTGAATCCGCTTCGCCTGCAACGCTTCCTGCAGACGGGTACGCTCCGCTTCGAGCGCGCGCGCGCGGATCAATTCGGTCGTCTCGTTGATCGTTACAAGTACCCCGCCCGGTATGCTCGTATCAATGCCGCCATGATTGAAAACGTCGCCGCGAATATCGCCGGGGATGGGGCTGTATGTGAGTTTGAAGAATCCTTCTTTAAGTGCCCCGCTGCGTTTAACGGTTAGTGGTTGATCATCGAAGATAAACGATTCGCGCCGCTGCATCACACCTTCGCAGACCGGCGCGACGAAATCCCAGATCTCCGGCCAGAATTCGCTGACTGGCTGACCGAGGCAGGCGGGATGCTCGATACCCATCCAATCCCGGCAGCTGTCGTTGTAAATCTGTACAAGCTTCGGCCCTAACAACAACATGGCGGGCGACGGCAGCAACAATACGATATTGATCGCAACCTGGAGGTTGAGCGGCCATGTCTGGATTGGGCCAAGTCCCGACTCAGTCCAGTCACGAGCATGGATGAGCTCGCCCATTTCACTGCCGCGCAACCAACTGGGCATTTCAGACTGATTCATAAAAGTTCGTTCCTGTGTTTCCGGTGACGGTTCCTGGTGATAGTGATGACACAAAAGATAATGTGTCCGTAAACCGTTCTCATTTTTCATTCAGATTAACACAATTTTACACGATATCCCCCATCGATCGTGCGAAGGTGCTTATTAGTCCGGCCGAAAAATATTATGGATTTCGTCATTCCGGGCTTGATCCGAAATCCAGTCCAAACCAGCAGTGGCGTGCTTGGAACGCCACTGGATACCGGGTTTCTTCGATATGACATTTGTACTGTTTGCTCGCCGGATGAATAGTTGCGAGTCATCTGCGGAGCGCCTGCCCCATTTGTCGTCCGCTCACGCCGAGACTTCATTGACCTGGATATAAATAGGGTTATACTTAAAAAAAGAGTACTCAGGTGTTGACGTTTGTTACTATTTCGTGACGAACTGATGAAAGGATAGAATGATAGACGATAACGAAGAGCAACTGCTACGCTCCGTTGCCCTACAGACCTCCAATACCATATTGCTGGCGCGTCAGCGTGCCGAGAACGAACTCAAGCAGGCCAAGAAATCGTTGGAAGAGAAAGCCAGACAACTTGATCACTCTCTCTCGATCCTGCGCGCCACCATAGAATCCACCACCGATGGAATTCTGGTTACCGACCAGGAC
Organism: Nitrosospira sp.; assembly: GCA_046716045.1. Lineage (GTDB taxonomy): Bacteria > Pseudomonadota > Gammaproteobacteria > Burkholderiales > Nitrosomonadaceae > Nitrosospira. Next base: position 2,279 of record JBKJYB010000143.1, on the reverse strand, counting down.
GGCCTTGTACTTCGCTTCAATGAACGATATCTGCAGATGTGGCCGATTCCACGCGAAATCAAGAATTTGAGCGACCACAGGCAACTGCTGAAATTCTGCTGCAAGTACTTTAAGGGCCCGCAGCACTTCCTGGATAGAACAGCGCAAATTTACGCGTCCTGGCCGGCGGATAGCTATGACGTGCTGGAACTCGCCGATGGCAGAGTGTTTGAGCGGTTTTCCAAAATTCAGTACATTGAGGATCGAAATATTGGCCGCGTCTGGAGTTTCAGGGACATCACGACACGCAGGCATGCCGAAGAAGCCGCACGCGAAAGCAGCGAGCGCCTGCGCTTCATGGCGGACCATGCCCCAGAAAATATTTACCGCCCGGGCTGACGGCGTCGTGGACTACTTCAACCAGCAATGGCGGGACTACGCCGGACTTGCCCTTGAGCAGGTGGAAGACTGGGGAAACACAAAACTCGTCCACCCTGACGAGATGGATGAGAATACCAGGCGCTGGCGTCACTCTCTTGCCACGGGAGAGCCTTTCCAGATGGAAATCCGCTTCCGGCAGGCCAATGGCGGCTATCGCTGGCATCTGACCCGGGCCCATGCCAAGCGCGATGCGCAGGGCAAAGTATCGATGTGGGTTGGTTCAAGTACCGATATCGACATCCTGAAGCGGGCGGACGAAGAAAAGAAACAGCTTCTTGAGAACGAACGGGCTGCGAGGAACGATGCCGAGCGAGCCAACCGGATCAAGGATGAATTTCTCTCAACGCTGTCTCATGAACTCAGAACACCGCTTAATGCGATCCTCGGATGGGCGCAACTCATCTCACAGGGAACAATGAGCGAGGAATCCGTTCAGCGGGGTCTGGAAACGATCGAAAGGAACGCGCGCGCGCAGAATAAACTCATCGACGATCTTCTCGAGATGAGCAGCATCATCTCCGGGAAGATAAGACTTGACGTACAGCGGCTGGATCTTGCCGGCATAGTCGAGGCAGCGGTTGAATCGGTGGCTCCGGCGGTGGAAGCCAAAGGTATTCATCTCACAAAAACAATCGATCCCGCCGCCGGACGTGTCTCGGGCGACCACAACCGTCTCCAGCAGATAATCTGGAATCTGCTTTCCAATGCGGTCAAATTTACGCCAAAGGGTGGCGATATCGAGGTTATCGTTGAGCGGGTAGCTTCGCATCTCGAGGTTACGGTAAAAGATTCGGGCATGGGTATCAAATCCGAGTTTCTGGCATACATTTTTGACCGCTTCCGGCAGGCCGACTCCTCGCTTACCCGGCACTACGGCGGCCTCGGCCTGGGGCTTGCCATTGTGAAGCAGCTTGTGGCGCTTCATGGGGGAACCGTCCATGCGGAAAGCCCCGGTGAGGGATTGGGCGCGTCGTTTATCGTGAGCCTGCCGCTTGCACCCATCAGCGACAAGAGAGATCAATACGTGGCGGCATCAGTAGCCCCGGCGCCGGACAGCCGGTACATTACGCTCTCCGGCATAAAAATTCTGGTCATTGACGACGAGCCGGATTCCCGCAAGCTTATCAATGAAGTGCTGACGGAATGCGATGCCGACGTAATCACCGCCGCCAGCGCCGCGGAAGGATTGGAACTCCTGCAAAGCAGGAGACCGGATGTCATCATAAGCGACATCGGCATGCCGGAAAAAGATGGATATCAGCTCATTCGCGAAGTGAGGAATCTTCCCGCAACTCACGGTGGAAAAACACCCGCTATTGCCCTTACCGCATTTGCCCAGTCTGAAGACCGGACCCGAGCGATGATTGCTGGTTATCAGATGCATCTCTCTAAACCTGTTGAGTCGCACGAGCTGATTGCCACTATCGGCAGTCTGAGTAGATGGACGCGAAAGCCGCAGATATAGCCCGAATGTTTCATAAATTCACGCGTCCTTGCTGGTCTTTTGTTTCGTATGGAAATTTTGTTCAGTCGGGCGTATGAATAACTACGCCACTCCTTCACAAAATCCCCATACAAAACAAAATCCTGCGCAATCATCACGCGAATTTATGAAACATCCGGGCTAGACCAACGGTAAGTCACCGCTGCTGAGTCCGATACTCGCAATATTTTCCACCGCTTTTACAAAGCTCGCGTTCTCATGCAGTTTTACGAGCGAATCGGGGTGGGCCCGTCCGCGCATACGGGCGAGGCGTACGACGCTGATGGCCGGAATATCCCAACGCAGTTCCGCCAGCAATGTATCCACCGCTTTCGGGTTGTTGCATATCAGTATCATGTCGCAACCCGCATGCAAC
>JBKJYB010000142.1:0-6544 GCA_046716045.1 Nitrosospira sp. | reverse complement strand
GCAAATTTTCTAGCCCGATTTTCGTTTAGCAAGTTTGGCATAACAGCGGAATGTCAGCGCAATCGAAAGGTACAGCCGCAGCTTGTGCGGCATGCCCCGAGGGTTTCGTATACTGCGGACGAGCATGCATCATGAACCGATTCGGTACTCTTGTTAGCAACGGTATAAAGGATTTTCACCCGGCCTACTTTGCGATGGTGATGGCCACCGGCATTGTATCTATCGCTTTTGAAGCGATGGCTTTCCCATATATAGCAAAAATTCTTTTTCTGCTGAATCTGGTCTTTTATTCGATTTTATGCGTCATCCTGGCTGCGCGCTTGTTACTTTTCCGCTCAAGTGTGATGGCGGATCTCAAGGTCCTTCCGCGAGCGTGGCTTTTCTTAACGTTTGTGGTGGGCACCAATACAATCGGAGCGCAGCTTGTCGTATTTCAGCATGCCACCGCTCTGGCAAGTTTACTATGGCTTATCGCACTGATCAGCTGGGTCATATGCATCTATTTCATTCTTTCCGATCTCATCCTCCTGCGGAAAAAAACCGTGCGGGAAATGGTGAGCGGCGCCACGCTGCTGATTATTGTCAGCATGGTATCCGTGGCTCTGCTGGGGCTCCGCCTGCTGGACGCAACAGCCATACATGCCGCTTATGCCTACTTTGCCGTATGGACTTTCTGGGCCTCCGGATTCGCTCTGTATCTGTTCATCGTTCCATGGATAATTTATCGCCTCTTTTTTAAACTCCTTGAACCTGGAGATTGGGAAGCCCCTTACTGGATCTGCATGGGAGCGCCGGCAATCATTACCTTGACCGGTTCAGAGTTTGTCATGTATATGCCCGCTGTAACGGAATGGGAAGATATTCGGGAGATTACGCTGCGGATAACGGTTTTTGCATGGGTTATTGGAACATCATGGATTCCCTATCAGCTTTTCATGGATATCCGGCAATTTATCACCGTCAACATTGCGGGCCCCGCACCGTTATGGATAAAAACCTTTCCATGGTCGAGGCTGGCATTTGGCAGGCAATATTATTTCTATGCTCCTCCCTCATGGAGTAGGGTCTTTCCCATAGGGATGTACACGGCCTGTACGCTATCCCTGGCGAAAGCGACAGGTTTCGGGTTCCTGGGGATCATTCCCCAATATTGGGGCTGGTTTGCGCTGCTGATCTGGTCTCTTACATTGATTGGCACCGTGCGTTCTGTCCTATCGTTACGATTCTCCTTACGTTGAAACCTGACTTCGGATGTGATAATCATCGCTGCGCTCTCCTTGGCCCATCCAGCATTACCCATCATCAGAATGCCACGGCAATCGAAAAGTGCAGCCGCAGTTTGCCATCTCTGTGGCCTCGAGCAAGATCCAATGCCAGCGGCCCCACCGGGCTACGCCAGCGAATTCCGCCGCCATAACCAACGGCCAGATCCAGGCGATGCAGGCTATCGGCGGCACCGCCGACATCGGTAAACACAGCGGCACCCCATTCGCGCGTAAGCCAATGATTGTACTCAATGGTACCGCTAGCCATCGCCGTGCCGCCCACGATGGCCTTGCCTTCCTGCACACCCAGGCTTTGAAAGTCATAGCCGCGCACCGACTGTATGCCCCCGGCGCGAAACAAATATTCCTGCGGAATGCCGAAGCGCGAGTCGGCAAAAGTATATCCCGCCTCGCCGCGCAAAAATAACACATCGCGGTTGCCCACTGGATACCAGTACTGATGACGATAGTAAGTACGCAGAAAACTCTGATCAGACAACAATTGCTTGCTGCCGCCACCGATGCGCACTTCTACCACGCTGCCATTACGTGGAAACAACGCATCGTCCACCGAGCGGTAGCGCAATTGCCCATCCAATACCAGTGTTTCGTTGGTTTGGTGCAGCCCGCCTTTTGGGTCCCGGTCTTCCCGCTGCCAATTGAATCCGATCCGGGTCTCGGTCTTTCCTACAAGCTGATTGCGAGTCAAAGCCACTTTCTCGCGCAAGGTGTCCAGTTGCTGAATGGAAGTGCGATCAATGCCCGCCCCTACGGAAAACCAGCGGCCCGCCCGATTTGGCAGGCTATCCACCGCCACAGTCAGTGATTGGCGTTTTTGCTCCAGGCGCAACACGCTAGTCAATCGCAATGCTCTATCCAGAAAATTGTGATTACCGTAGTTGATTTCGCCACGCGCGCCGGTATTGGAACTGTAGCCTCCACCAACCGATATGCGCTGCGACTGCGTCTCCGACAGCGTCACCTCCACCGGCGCCGCTTGATGCGCCGCCACATTCGGTTCAACGCTGACCAGGGCCGAACCGAATTGAGCCAGGTTCTGAAGTTTTGTCTGGAAAGCTTGTAGCTGATCCCGCCGGTAAGGATCGCCGGCTTTGAACGGGGCAAGATTGTTGACCAGTTTCTGATCGTAGCGGTCAAGTCCCTTGATCACGATATTTCCATAGTGGAAAACAGGCCCCGAATCCACTATTACCAACAGCCGGACGCGGGCGGAGACAGGGTCCACCTCCGCCTTGCTCTCATCAATCACCGCCGCGGCATAGTCGTCCCGCGACACACTGGATATCAATGCCGCTTTGGCCTCTTCCCAGGCCGGCGAGCGGAACGGATCGCCCACACCCAGAGGCCAGGCGGCCCGCAGACTTTCGCTGCGTGCGCGCCGCTCGGGCGCATCGACTGCAAGATCTCCCTTGAATTCAATACGGACTTCGGTAATCAAGGCGCGCGGCCCCGGCACGATCTCCAGCACCAGGGTTTCATCCGAAGGGAGTTGCAATGTTATCGTGGGTGTGAAATAACCTTCGGTAGCGAGGAGTTCGCTTATCTCCTGCCGTGCCCGGCGCATGAAAGTGGCGCGGGCGATTTCATCCACCATCGGTTCGGCAGGCAACTGGAAATGAGTCTTCAGCAAATTTCGCAACGATTCCGGGGCGGAAATAATGACAGGGGGTGAATTGTTTCTGGCTTCGGATTGCTTTGGCTCATGTGCCTCGGCCGCACCACCCCCCAGCGTAACAAGAATGAGCGCCGGGAGGAGGATTGATATCCCTATTCGCGCTGGATAAGGATAAGTGAAATATTCGGCGAGAGACATGGCAAAGTGAGGGTTCATGCCGTGGGAACACGGGTCCACAACGTCGCGGAATGTTCTCGGCCACAGTCAAACGGAATTTCAGCATAACCGCGCAACAGCTATGTTAACGAAATACCTGGATTCAAAAGTGCGTGCAGGCAACGTGCCTACAAAAAGGGATGTGTCGGGATCAAAATTGAACGTGGCTGGCGCTGCTATAGCCGACGGGACCCGATGAGCGCACCTACCGGATAATACCTAGCTACGCCCCGCAACGCAACCGGCCGAACCAGGAGAAGATGGAAACCGTGCTTCAGCGCACCGGCTTGCTGGGAAGTTCATCGTGCATCGCGGGATCATCGTAGGCCTCGCGTGGCGGGTCGCCGTCATATATCAAATGTTTGCGCTGCTGCAGGTAAGCGTCTCGCACAAACAGGTAAGGCTCCACCGCGGCGTCGTCGCGGATTCGCATGGGACCGGATAACCGAGCCCGCTTGTCAACAATGCCAAGAATGGAAAGCGGCACCGTGACGGGAGCGCCAATCACATAAATACCGACATAAAAGAGACCATTCGTAAATATGCTGACGGGAATGCCGGATACATCACGGTTGCTGCTAGGCCCGAGTAAAGGGATAAACAAATAAGTTTTTGCGTCAACACCCCATACCCCCAGCGTCTGTCCGAAGTCCTCGTTATGCTGCGGCAGACCCATGGGCGATGCCATATCGAAGAATCCAGCCATGCCGATGGTCGAATTGACCGCAAAACGCAGCGTATCCTGGAATCCTTGACGTACCTTACCTTGCAAAAAACTGTTCAGGATCACATTCGGATACGCCAGATTGTCATAGAAATTTCCGACGATGCGCTGCATACGGTCGGGCACGTAATCGATATAGGCATCAGCAACCGGCGCCACAACCCTCCGATCGATCACATCCGTGAACGTATAGGATTTACGATTAATATTCTCATAGGGGTCGATCGGATCTGTACTCGTGCTTTGGTCGTGCGGTCGCATGGTGGCGCAACCACCAAACAACACTGCGCATAGCAGCACCAGGACAGTGATCGGATGGTTATGTCTCATGATCAGTGAATGAGTAAGATTATGATATTGATGTATGTGGCAACCATCAGCGAGGTGTCTCCCCAAAGTATAAACGATTAAGGTAATGGATACATTCTTCTGAAAATTGGTTCGCCATAAAACAGGGAAACCGCAACCGGGGGCAAGAGGACACACTTGCTCGGTACAATACGGTATTCAATAGTGGAGGGCCCACGTAGCGGAAATCGGCCCCAATGGTGTTCCCCGCCACTTAGCAAAAGAAAAGGATTGGTTACGAACGGGGTCAAGACAAAGAGATAAATTGCGGCACGGGACCATGAAAAAGTCCCGCCGGAGCCAAATTTTTAGCCTAATCCGGCCCTTTCCATCCAATTGAATCTATAAGCTAATAGATATCATCAATTTTTCTCTGCGGTACGCAGGTCGCGGCACGGCCGGTATCGAGTTCAATCAGATTCTTCGATACTTCCACGGCCACACTCGAAACCGCGCGTTGCACGCCTTTAACCACGCTCTCGATACCACCACTGACCGGCTCTGAAATTACCGCATAGCATACAGCTCCACGGCCATCGGTAGAACGCGTAATTGCCCAGTTGAACCTTGCCGCAACCCTATCGCCCACTACTGCGTCAAACTGATTAAGCTCAATCGCAATGCGATAGACGGGCTGATCGGGTGTACGAGCACCGCGTGTTTCGTTTATCGCTCCGATTTGGTTAGCAATGCCGGTGGCGAATGCGTCACGCAGTTCGTTATTGAAGTGCGATGACCAGCGATCCTGTTCAAGAATGAAAAGCTGTGTCTCCTGCCCTGCCTGAGAACGCACCACCAGTTGCGGACGGGCGAGCCGTTCCGGCACATTGACCGGCATCACTTCAATATAAACTGGCTTGGGTGAGTGTTCTAATGCCTCCTTCACCTCGGAGGATCTGGACGGAACCGACAGCGTATAAAACCGCGTTTCCGGAACCGATGCGCAGCCCGCACCCAATAATACTCCTATCATACCAAGTATGCCGCATGTCATTGGTTTCATTGCCTATCCTTTTGCTTACCCCGGATCACTGATTCAGGATGACGCTCGAAATAATCTGTCAAGATTCTCAGGGAAGCGGCCGCCCGCGATAATTCCTGTAGCATCTGACGCAAATCCTGTTGCAACGGAGCGTCTTCAGACAACGTGCGCTCTGCGGCACTCAAGGTTTTACTCACATCTTTCATCGCCACGGCCATTTCGGGCGCCACATCATTGTTCAATTTTTCCGCCAGCCGTCCGGTGCTGTTCAGCGTTTGCTTAAGCTCTTTTAACGAATCCTGTAATTCGTTGCCAATCTGATCGAAAGGTACCTTACTTAACTTGAGCGTTATCTCTGACACCTGTGTTTGAAGCGCATCCGCGCTGCTGGGAATAGTGGGCAATTGCAATAATGCGCTGGGAGCATCCGCGCTGGCCGCATTTCCGGAGGCACCCTTCTTTGCCGGGAAGATCTTGGGGAAAAAATCGAAGGCGATATAAACTTGCCCGGTAAGCAGATTGCCTGTTCTCAATTGCGCACCCAAACCACGGTTGATCATGAATTGCAAACGCTGTTGCGGCGTGTACTTCGATTGCCTTTGAAACTCGACAAATTTCCTGCCCAGACGCTCCGGATAAACTTCCACCAGTACCGGCATGCTGAATTCCTGCTGCTTGGGATCGTATTCAATACCTACCGATTTAACATGCCCCAATGTCAGTCCGCGAAAACTGACTTCGGCACCCGGCGCCAGGCCACGCACGGATTGCTTGAAATTAAGCAGTACGATGGCTGCCTCGCCATCTTGTTCCTTTAATGCTTCAGCCTGGCTTTCCGCCAGAGCATAGGCGGTATTCTCTTTGGCGGGAGGTCCGGGGTTTTCATCCGGCGCTTGAAACGAAAGACCGCCGAGCACAACAGTCGCCAGCGATTGCGTATTGAGTGTGAAGCCGCTGGCATTTATCTGCATGTCAAACCCGCTGGCATGCCAGAAGCGCGTATTAATCCCGACAAATTTGTCATAGGGAGCGTTAACGAATATACGTATGGTAATGCTTTTGCCATCTTCATCCAGATCGAACGCGGTTACCTGCCCTACCTTGATGCGGCGATAATAGACAGGCGAACCGATATCCAGCGAACCGATATCGGGCGCGCGCAAAACATACTGCTTGCCGGAGGCGTCACGCGTAATGATTGGCGGCACCTCCAGTCCGGTGAATTTGTCTGTTTTCTCGGTTTCAATACCGGCGTCGGCGGCAATTTTTTGGCCGAACAGCAATTTGCCGAGCCCGGATACCCCGGCACCGGCATAACGAGGTCGCACGGCCCAGCAACGGCTGTCGGTTGCGGTAAAGCTTTTGGCTTCCCG
>JBKJYB010000141.1:0-5763 GCA_046716045.1 Nitrosospira sp. | reverse complement strand
GGGTGATACTCGTCAGTTAACCCGTTGATCACCGGCACCCTTGAATGTGCGGCGAAACGTCTAATGATGTCATGCTCGTAAGTACGGATCATGACAATGTCCACCATACGCGAAATCACTCGTGCCGCATCTTCTACAGTCTCGCCCCGCCCCAACTGAGTGTCGTGGGTAGAAAGAAAGATCGCCGCACCGCCTAGCTGATGCATGCCCGCTTCGAAGGACAACCGTGTGCGTGTCGAGTGCTTGTCGAAAATCATCGCCATGGTACGATCTTCCAATGGCCAATAGCGCCGGTACCGCTTGAACTCATGTTTGATCCAGCGTGTGCGCTCGAACAGATACTCGAACTCCTCCCGGGAAAAATCGTTGAACTGTAAAAAATGATTGATCTGCATAATTAGCCGCGCATTATCCTGCCCCGCCAGTTGTAGCCAACTTGCTAAAAAGCGAAGTCAAGTGTTACAAAAAACCCTTTGTGAATCATATTACGAAGGCGAAAAAAATAAGTGGGCAACCCCCGGAATCAGGATCAAAGGTTATAAATCTTGAAGCTTAAAACGTGAAATGGCGATCATTAAATCCACTTTCAAGATTTACGATTCTCTGTCAATCCACCAAAAATTCCTTCACTATCGCAGACAAGGTATTTACCACTTGTTCCGCCTCGTTTCGTTGCATCACCAGGGGCGGAAGCAAACGCACCACCTTATCCGAGGTCACATTTATTAGCAGTCCTCGGTTCAACGCTTCTTTCACAAGATCACCGCAAGGTTTGGAAAGTTCGATACCAATCATCAGTCCCTGACCGCGAATTTGCCTGACATCGGACATGCCGGCGAATTGGGTTTTAAACATGCTGCGCATGAAATCGCCCAGTTCCATCGCATTTCTCAATAAATCATCTTCTTCTATTACCTCGAGTGTAGTAAGCGCCGCAGTACAGGCCAGCGGATTGCCACCGAAAGTGGAGGCGTGATTGCCGGGCTTGAACACTTCCGCTGCCATGCCCTTCGCAAGACAAGCGCCAATCGGCATACCCGAACCCAAACCTTTGGCCAGCGTTATCACGTCCGGAACAATGCCGCTGTGTTGAAAGGCAAACCATTTGCCGCTACGGCCGATCCCGCACTGCACTTCATCCAGCATCAGCAGCCAGCCATTCTGATCACATAGATGACGTAAACCGTACAGATAATTCGCTTGGGGAACATTGACACCTCCTTCACCCTGATACGGTTCCACCAGTATGGCGACAACATTCTTATTGTTTACTCCTACTTGCGCTACGGCTTCCAGATCATTGTACGGAACCCGCGCAAATCCGGTGAGCAATGGTTCGAAACCAGCCTGCACCTTGCGATTGCCACTTGCGGTCAGCGTCGCCATGGTGCGTCCATGAAAGGATTTTTCCATCACGATAATAGTGGGCAAATCGATATTCCGGCCGTGACCATGCAGCCTCGCCAGCTTAATTGCAGCTTCGTTTGCCTCCGCGCCTGAATTGCAGAAAAATGCATTATCCATGCCTGACAGCGCGGCCAGCCTGCTAGCCAGCTGTTCCTGTCTGCCAATATGATAAAGGTTAGAGGTATGGATAAGCGTCCCGGCCTGCTTGCAAATTGCCCTAACAAGCTTTGGATGACAATGCCCGAGACCGCATACCGCGACGCCCGCTAGTGCGTCGAGATACCGTTTGCCCGCTTCGTCCCATAACCATACACCCTCCCCTTTCGCAAAAGTAACGGGGAGTTGTATATAGGTGTTCATCAAATTTGACATAAGAACATCTCTATAAATCCGAATTCGCGAGCCAGAATGCAGCACGGCGGCATGAGCCGCCGTGGTTCGCTGTACGCAACCTGCTGCCGCACCCTGTTGCGCACTATCCGTATCTTTACCTATTTAACCAGCTTTTTCAAGCCTTTTTCCTCAGCGGCGGTCAGTAGCCTCAAACACGGCAGATAGCCATCGTAAACGATTCCGTGCAGTTCAACACGTTTCTGCGACCGCAACATGCTCACCAGATACCGCACAACTTCCAGCGTGATAGTTTGTCCCGGCACCAGTACCGGAATACCGGGCGGATAGGGCGTGATTTGATCCGCGCACACTCTGCCATCGAGTCCGGTATTTACACTCTCCTGCTCATCCAGTAGCGGCACCAGTTCGCCTCCACAGTAGAATGCATCTCGCGGAAGATATTTTAGATCGGTAAATCCCGGAATCTCGGGAATATGGTAAAGCCGACGAGGCGCACGGCCTTCACGCGCGATGCGCATCAGCGCGTCGTAGAGACGCGAAACTTTACTGCGGGTAGTGCCGATGGTAAGTAGCAGAGTAAGGGTATTGAAAGTGGATTTCTCCACCTGAATATTATATCGCTCGAACAATTCCCGAATTAGCTCCTCAACAGTAAAGCCGCAGCGGGAAATATCTACTGTCACTTTGGTGGAGTCGAGCTGAATATTGTCATGTTTTACTTCGTCAGGTAACAGTTCGGCGAGTTCCAGCACCCGGAACACTCCCGTGGAATTAATTTGCGTGCGTACTTCCTTCGCTAGTTCCAATGTACGGGACAGCAGCTTGTACCCTTCCAGTGTCGCCTGTTTGCGCGCTACGTCAAGACTTGCAATCATGCTGTATTGCGGACTGGTGGAAGTATGCATGTTGAAATTTTCGCGAAACAGATGTTCGTTGAAGTCGGGATCATTGACGTGAATCATGCTGGATTGCGAAAAAGCCGACAGCACTTTATGCGTACTCTGAGTGGCATAATCCGCGCCCGCTTCCATCGCGGTTGGGCGAAAAGCCGGATGGAAGCGGGCAAAACCATACCAGGCTTCATCAATGATGACTCTGATGCCTTTGGCGTGTGCCGCCTCGATGATGGGAGGCAAATCATAGCGTAGGCCATCGTAAGTGCAACTGGTGAGTATGAGCGCCTGGGCATCGGGATGTTTTTCGATGGCGTTGAAGAGAGTCTGTTTCGGAACGGGCCCGTAAACGCTGAATTTCTTGTTAACCGACGAATCGAGATAGATCGGATGGGCACCCGACAGTACAACACCGTGATGCACAGACTTGTGACAGTTCCGATCCAGCAATAGCTTCTCGCCGGGAGCGAGCAGGGTCTGAAATATCACCTTATTGGCCGTGGAGGTACCATTCGTTGCAAAAAAGGTACGTCGAGCGCCGAATGCCTTAGCTGCTATCTTCTGCGCTTCCGCGATCACGCCGGAGGGTTCCATCAACGAATCGAGCATGGGTACCGACACGGACAGGTCGGCCCGAAAAATATGGTCGCCGATGAAGTGGTAAAAATCGCTCGCCCACGGGCTGTCGCGGAGCGAATCGCCAGAGGAATGCCCGGGCGTATGCCACGCATCCTTCGCCATTAGTACATAATTCTTGAGCTGATCATAAAATGGTGTACGCGCTTTTTCCTGAAGCTGAGCGTTGAGAATGCGATACATCCCCCGATAATCACGCTCTTCGCGGTAGAAATAGCCGTCGACCGTTTCGGAAAAAAGCGCATCGACCACTTCATCCTCTTTCTCTTGGGCGATCAAGATATAGATGTCCAATTCAGGGCGAAAACGCGTAATCTCCTGTACCAGCTTCAACGCCGTCATTTGCAGGTTACGGGAGCCTTTTTCACCGTTTTTCAAAGTATAGAGCGTATCGTCCACCACTACAGATTGAATGTCGCCGTCTTGCTCAATGGCTTGCAGCGCTTCGCGCGCGGTGGCAACACCGATAAAACTGATACCTAACGGATTCTCCAGCGACTTGGCTGCGGCATTCAGTCCCTTGATGAGTTCCTTTAATATAAGTTTCTCATCGTTGATAACGAGAATGCGGCTTATTGGTCTTTTCATGAAAACACTGCTTTCAATATAAAAAGCGCTTTATGCGCTAAAACTATATTCATTGCAAGCCTCAGGAGAGTTTTCAAGCAACTCTCAATAGCCGCATAACTGTGATCGAATGCAGTCGACGCTGAAACGGTCTATAGTAAATGTATGAGACCGTCCCTTCCGCTTCTGCATAATGGTGTGGCGGCAATGCTGCTTCTGTTGCCAGCTCTCGTTCTGGCTGCGCCGGTAGTAGTGCTGAAAATACACGGTCCGATCGCGCCTGCCAGCGCCGACTTTATCGAACGCGGCTTACAACGTGCCGCCGCGGAGGGAGCGCTACTCGTAGTATTGCAACTGGATACGCCAGGCGGCCTCGATAATTCGATGCGACAGATTGTACGCGACATTTTAGCTGCCCCGGTGCCGGTGGCGGTTTTTGTGGCGCCGGGCGGGGCACGGGCAGCCAGTGCCGGAACCTATATCCTTTATGCCAGTCATATCGCCGCGATGGCGCCAGGCACTACTCTAGGTGCGGCCACGCCGGTGCAGATCGGTGGCCTGCCAGAACCGCCCCCCGAAACAGCACCTAAAACCAGGCCAAAGTCATCGCCAGATTCACCTGTCAAGCGGTCAGACGAGAGCCCCGATCAGGATGCAGCAAAAGACGACAGCGTACCAATGAAGGATGCGATGTCGCGCAAAATGATCCATGACGCTGCCGCATATATCCGCGGGCTTGCGCAGATGCGCGATCGGAATGCAGAATGGGCGGAGCGGGCTGTGCGCGAAGCGGTAAGTCTGTCGGCGACTGAAGCGCTGAATCTGAAAGTCATCGATTATGTCGCCTCTGACGTGCCGGATTTATTGAAGCAGGTGAATGGCAGGCACATATCCATACAAGGCAAGGACCTTATCCTGGACACGGCTTCAGCCACGATACAGATCGTCGAACCTGATTGGCGCACACAACTGCTGGCTGTCATCACCGATCCCAGCGTGGCGTATATCCTGATGCTTATCGGCATTTACGGACTGTTCTTCGAATTTTCCAATCCCGGTTTTGTATTACCCGGTGTGGCAGGCGCCATCTGCCTGCTGCTCGCCATGTTTGCATTCCAATTGCTGCCCGTGAGTTATGCCGGCCTAGCCCTGATCCTGCTGGGCATCGCATTCATGACGGCGGAAGTCTTTTTACCAAGTTTCGGCTCGCTTGGCATCGGCGGAATTATTGCCTTCTTCGTCGGCTCGTTAATGCTGATTGACACCGATATGCCCGGCTACGGCATTCCCTGGCCCATGATTGCCGGAATAACCGCGGCGAGCGCATTATTCCTGATTTTTGTCATCGGCATGGCGCTGAAATCGCGACGAAACCCCATTGTCAGCGGCCGCGAAGAGCTGGTTGGCGCCGTGGGAGAAATACTTGAAGACACTCCGGACGAAGGCATGGCACGTATCCATGGTGAATTGTGGAGTGTGCGGTGTGCGCAGCCTCTGGTCCGAGGACAAAAGGTGCGCGTGACGGGAATCGATGGTCTGGTTTTACAGGTAACTTCTACAGAGAAATAGTCAAAGGAGACATTCATGTTCGCCAACTTCGGTTTTGGTACCTTCGTCATCATTCTCATGGTGGTGCTATTCTCAGCATTTCGTATCTTGCGGGAATATGAACGTGGGGTAGTGTTCATGCTCGGCCGCTTCTACAAGGTAAAAGGCCCCGGCCTGATCCTGATAATTCCCGGCATCCAGAAAATGGTGCGGGTTGACCTGCGCACTGTGGTAATGGATGTGCCCAGCCAGGATGTTATTTCACGAGACAATGTCTCCGTGAAAGTCAGCGCGGTAGTCTATTTTCGCGTGGTCGATCCACAAAGAGCCATCATTCAGGTAGAGAATTTTCTCGCCG
>JBKJYB010000140.1:0-8165 GCA_046716045.1 Nitrosospira sp. | reverse complement strand
GCACCAGACCTTGAGGATAAACGGATACCCGTTAATATCAAGCAACAAATCCTGCGTGCGATTGCCACGACCGAGTATGGCTCGGTCGAGGTGGTGATTCATGACGGCAAAGTTGTGCAGATTGAGTGTCGAAAAAAAATCCGAGTGGGTCGTAACAACGAGTCTGGTCGAAGGGATGCAATATTGTGAAACAAGAACTATTTCGAGAAAACCAGCGCTTGGGAATCTAAAAATGCACCCACCATACGACTGGAGGTGACAAAAAAAATTATATCGGTACCTAACCGCACACAACGGAGGGCGATTCAGGAGAATGGAATGAAATTTTATTGGCAAATCGCACTTGCATCCGCAATCAGTGCATTACCTATAAGTTCGATTCACGCGGAGGAACGCAGCACGCCATCGGGGCAATCCTGGGTAATCCAACAAAGAGCGCAGCAGATAGGCCAAGCCGGAGCATTGGCTGCAGATAAAGAGCCAGTCAAATCAACAGACGGGAACTTCAAATGGGCGATCAAACCGGGACATCAACCTGCTGAGCCACCTCCTCCTAGACCGGCTATGAATACGGATCGCGAGTACGACTGGTGGGAGCAATCCGCTACCAAAACGGCACCAGCCCAAAAACCCGCAAGCTATCACCGGCGTTCCAACAGTTATGCCACTAATCCCGACACCGATCCACCGAGATATGTGCGCCGGTTGAGCGACATCGGCATTGAGGCATTCAAGGACATCACTTGGCTGGATATTGGCTTTGAGTTCCGCACCCGTTACGAAATGCGTCACGACGATGTACGGCGTGTTGAAGGCGGATTCGACAACCCTTTCTTTCTGCGCTCCCGCGCCTATTTAGGCATAAGAGAAATCCTCGATCCGTTTCGTGGCGCTATCGAATTTCAGGACTCGCGGGTCTACAATAATAGATTTCCGACTACTGATCAGGAGTACAACCCCTATGACCTGATCCAGGGATACGGCGAATTATATTTCAAAAACGCGCTGGGTGAAGATGATCGCAAACAGAACCGACCGCTTAGGTTCAGGGTAGGGCGCATGGCCTACGAAACGCTGGACCGGCGTTTCATTGCGCGCAATGAATGGCGCAATACCACCAATACTTTCGAGGGTTTCCGCCTTACTCTGGGCAGGGAAGCCAATGACTGGGAAATCGATATGTGGGGCTATCAGCCGGTCAGACGCCTGCAAACCAAATTTGACCAAGCCAATGAGCACTTGTGGTTTTATGGCGCGATCGGCCATTGGCGCAAGTGGTCGGATATCATCACGCTGCAACCATACTATATGGGTCAGAAACAAACGGCGGACCCCAATGGCCATACGGCAACAAACCGGCTCGATCGGGAAATCCACATGCCGTCGTTGCGCGGCTACGGCAGGATTGGAAATCTGCTGGACTACGATCTCAATTTCAGCTATCAGTTCGGTACGAATGGTACCCAGGTGCATGATGCCTATGGCTACACTGCCGAAGTAGGGCGGAACTTTAATTACGCCTGGAAACCGCGTGTGAGTGCTTTTTATGGCTATGCTACCGGTGACCGAAATCCCAACGACAATGTGAATAATCGTTTTGACCGTTTTTTTGGTTTTGCACGGCCATGGTCGGCAGATCATTATGTTATTTATGAGAACATCAAGGCTCCCAAAATTAGGTTTGACCTTCAGCCGACCCAGAAACTGGGGCTGGAAGCCGGCTACAGCTGGTTCTGGCTGGCTAGCAGTACGGATCGGCTTTTCGATACGTTCGACGGCAACATCAGTGTCGTCAGAGATCCCGGTTTCAATCGGGACACGACCGGGAGAAGCGGTGATTATGTCGGAAGCGCGGTGGAATTGCGCTTACGCTATCAGCTCACGTCGCGGATTAACACCACGTTCGGCTATACTCATTTTACCGCCGGTGAGTTCGTAAAAAACAGGATAGCGGCGCATCCTGACGATATCGTACAACGCTCAGGCAACACCGACTTTTTCTACGTCGAAGTGTTAATGAGTGCCTTTTAAGTAAATCTCGCGCATGCGTTACTTGCCATTTCCATCGAAATCAGCCTACGAAAACTTTCTATATGAGAAAAAGAGATAAACAAATCTAATCTTATTAGTTCCTCATATAAGAGGGGACTGGTAACTTCTACTCTGTCGATAATCCTCCGCTTTAATTCAAAGACACCTGTCACCCGGCGGTGCCTTCTCATTATTCGGAGCAGCGACCAGATAAAACTACGGAGCGCTTTTTAATCGAGCCTGATTAGATTTATTTAATCATCACATCAGAGGAAAAATGAAAATCAAAACATGGCTACCAACAGCCCTGCTGGCGAGTTTGTTAATCAGCGGCAACGCTTTCGCGGAAAGGACTTTACTTAATGTTTCCTATGATCCGACGCGTGAGCTTTATCAGGAGTTCAATGAGTCATTCATAAAACAGTGGCAGGCAAAGACCAATGAGAAAGTGGCCGTCAAGCAATCCCACGGCGGTTCTGGCAAACAGGCGCGCTCCGTGATCGACGGTCTGGAGGCGGATGTGGTGACGCTCGCTTTGGCCAACGACATCAACGCAATCGCGGAAAAGGCCAAACTGCTGCCGGAAGACTGGCAGAAGCGATTTTTGCGCAACAGCACGCCTTATACCTCGACCATCATTTTCCTGGTGCGAAAAGGCAACCCGAAGGGGATTAAGGACTGGAACGATCTGGCCAGACCCGGTGTGGCTGTGATTACACCCAACCCGAAAACCTCCGGGGGTGCGCAATGGAATTATCTGGCGGCATGGGAATTTGGCAAGCGGAACTTTGGTGAGGCCAGAGCAAAAGAATTTGTCGCCGACATCTACAAGAATGTTCCGGTACTTGATTCCGGCGCACGCGGTTCAACCACGACTTTCGTCGAACGCGGTGTCGGTGACGTATTTATCTCCTGGGAGAACGAAGCATTCCTTGCAATCAAGGAGTACGGTCCCAACAAGTTTGAGATCGTTGTGCCGTCACTCAGCATACTCGCGGAGCCGCCGGTCGCGGTGGTGGACAAAGTGGTGGACAAGAAGGGTACGCGCGATCTCGCCGAAGCCTATCTTCAGTATTTATACTCGGAGGAAGGCCAGGAGATCGCCGCAAAGAATTTCTACCGTCCCACAAACGCCAAGATTGCCGCGAAATATGCCAGCCAGTTTCCTGCCATCAAGCTGTTCAAGATCGATGATGCGTTTGGCGGCTGGAAAAATGCACACAAGCTTCACTTTGCCGATGGCGGAACGTTTGATCAGATTTATCAAAAATAGCATCCTTCGGCGGGTGGGCGCCACCATATAATCCGGGAACCAGCATGACTGCATTGATCGTGGGTGGAGACTACATACAAACATTGAAGCGGGAACTCCTTGCACAGGGCCTGACTAACGTCGAACACTGGGATGGCAGACAGTCGAGATTTACCAAGCGTACAATCCCCCGCAGCGCCAGACTGGTAGTGATACTGTACGATTATGTCAGCCACAGCGTGTCGAATGCTTTGAAGCAGCAGGCGAATAAAAGTGGCGTACCACTGGTGTTCTGCAGAAACTCAACGCATGAGTTGCGCAGGAAGCTGGAGAGTATGGAACTGAGCGAGATTCCCTGTCGCGGCTGCGACGCGATCCAATCCCTAATACTCATCGTTGGACAATGGGGCTGCCTGACAGCTTCAGTTATTTTAATGCCCGAACAAAGGAAAGAGCACCTGTATGAAAACAAGGAATGTGCATGATGAATTGGTGCGGATCCAGGCGACTACCAATTATCTGCTGCAGCGCTCGGAAGATGACTGGATAATCGGGCATTTCTCCAATAATCGGTTGTCAAGCGTCTTTCAACCAGTTGTTAATACAAATACCCGGCAGGTTATTGGACATGCCGCTTACATTCGTTCCGAGGCGGACCATACTAATGTATTGTCGCCGTGGGGCATTTTCGCGTTGGCGACAGAAGATGCGCTACTGGTTAATCTCGATCGTTTGTGCCGCACGGTGCATGCCATCAATTACTTTAGCACTGCTTCCGGGCCGGGCAATCTTTTTGTCAGCGTGCAACCACGCCTGCTGGAAAGCGTCAAGGACGATCATGGCCGCGCGTTCGCAGAAGTCCTTGATCTCATCGGGGTGGCTACCTCTCGCGTGGTTATTGAAATCCCGGCCGAGGTGAATCGCGACTGGCGGCTGCTCAGGCACGTGATCAGCAACTATCGTTCACGCGGCTATCGGATCGCGGCGAATCACAGCGGTGCAAGCGACAACTGGATGTCGGAACTGGGAAGCCTGTATCCGGATATCGTCCGGCAGGATGCCTCTGCCCTGTTGCAACATACCGGCTCAGATCCGCTGCTGGAAACAGTTCATCGCTTCGGAGCCGCTCTGCTGGTGCGGGACATCGAAACCAGCCAGCAAATGTCGGCCGCGATTCGCGCAGGCGCTAATTTATTGCAGGGCCGTTTCCTCGGGGAACCGGCCCGTACGATCGAAACAAGCAGGCCACGTGCCGCCGCGGGTGGGAGCCATGGGGCACGCGAGTGAGAGGCGCATGATGGTAAAAACTGAATCGATAGGAGCTTTAAGTTGAGTACGTTCAAGCAACATAGCGTTTTGCCGGGCTTTAATCTGGCGCTCGGGTTTACCCTGCTTTATTTGAGCCTTATCGTGCTTATCCCGCTGTCGGCGGCATTTATCCGTACGTCTGCGCTCACATGGCCGGAATTCTGGACGGTGGTGACGACGCCACGTGTAGTGGCCTCCTACCGGTTGACCTTTGGTGCTTCGTTCGCAGCCGCGCTGGTCAATGCTGTATTCGGTCTTCTGGTTGCCTGGGTACTGGTACGCTATCGCTTTCCGGGCAAGAAATTGGTGGACGCGCTGGTGGATCTTCCATTTGCGCTGCCAACAGCGGTGGCTGGCATTGCGCTGACCGCGCTTTATGCCGGTAATGGCTGGATTGGTCAATTTTTCGAGCCGTTCGGCATCAGGATCGCTTTCACGCCAATCGGCATTTTTATTGCGTTGACCTTTATCGGCCTGCCGTTTGTGGTGCGCACGGTGCAACCGGTACTCGAAGATATCGAATCGGAATTGGAGGAAGCTGCGGCAACGCTGGGCGCGAACCGGTTCCAAACGTTCTCGCGGGTGATTTTTCCCACGCTTTTTCCAGCATTGATGACGGGTTTTGCGCTGGCGTTTGCACGCGCAATCGGCGAGTACGGGTCGGTTATTTTCATTGCTGGCAATATGCCCATGATTTCCGAGATCACGCCGCTTCTGATCATCACCAAACTTGAGCAGTACGATTACGCGGGCGCTACAGCCCTGGCGGTGGTCATGCTGGTAATTTCGTTTGTGATGCTACTTATCATCAACCTACTGCAATGGTGGAGCCGCCGCCGGAGCGTCGCCACATGAGGACCTATCAATGACCACTGTTGCTCTTCCGGTACCCACCGGGATACGCCGCAGGGCGGCCACCGATGAGCCCGTCTGGGTGCGTAGAATTTTGATCGGACTGGCGCTCACGTTTTTGACGTTGTTCCTCTTTATACCCCTGATCTCTGTTTTTTACGAAGCGCTGAAGAAGGGCACGGATGTCTACCTTGCAGCCATCACCGAACCCGATGCGCTAGCGGCGATCAAGCTTACCCTGACTGTCGCGGCGATCGCAGTACCAACCAATCTGATATTCGGCGTAGCGGCGGCATGGGCTGTTGCCAAATTCGAGTTCCGCGGCAAGAGTCTGTTAATCACCCTGATTGATTTGCCTTTCTCGGTATCTCCCGTTGTTTCAGGGTTGATTTACGTGCTCATCTTCGGCTTGCAGGGTTGGCTTGGACCGTGGCTGGCGGAGAATGATATCAAGATCATATTCGCGGTACCCGGCATTGTACTGGCCACGATTTTTGTGACGGTTCCATTTATCGCCCGTGAGCTGATTCCGCTGATGCAGGCACAGGGTACCGAGGAGGAAGAAGCTGCGGTGGTGCTGGGCGCCAACGGCTGGCAGATCTTTTTCCGCGTCACACTTCCGAACATCAAGTGGGGTCTGTTGTACGGTACCATTCTTTGCAATGCGCGGGCAATGGGCGAATTTGGCGCGGTATCGGTAGTTTCCGGCCACATCCGCGGCAGTACCAATACCGTGCCGCTTCACGTCGAAATCCTTTACAACGAGTACAACTTCGCGGCTGCATTCGCGGTAGCGTCACTGCTGGCGTTGCTCGCATTGGTTACGCTCGCACTGAAGACGTTTGTCGAATCAAGAAACGGGCAGCACAAGGATAAGGAGAATGCCAATGAGCATTGAGGTACGCAAACTTTCCAAACAATTCGGGACTTTCGCCGCGTTGCGCGATGTCAGCCTGGACGTGCATTCGGGTGAATTGCTGGCGTTGCTTGGTCCTTCGGGTTCCGGCAAAACCACTTTACTGCGTGTGATCGCGGGGCTCGAGACTGCGGATGCTGGTCAAGTGTTGTTTCACGGCGAAGATGCGACAAGCCAGCACGTGCGCGAGCGGCAAGTGGGTTTTGTATTCCAGCACTATGCGTTGTTCCGGAACATGACAATTCTCGAGAACGTCGCCTTCGGCTTGCGCGTACGGCCGAAGCAGTTTCGTCCCTCTGACACAGAGATCCGGCGGCGCGTACTTGAGTTGCTAAAACTTGTGCAACTGGATTGGCTGGCCGACCGGTATCCACATCAGCTCTCGGGTGGACAGCGTCAACGCATCGCCCTGGCACGGGCGTTAGCGGTGGAACCGAAGGTGTTGCTACTGGACGAGCCTTTCGGTGCACTTGACGCCAAAGTACGCAAAGAACTTCGCTCCTGGTTGCGGAGGCTGCATGACGACCTGCATATTACCAGCGTATTTGTTACCCATGATCAGGAGGAAGCGCTGGAAGTGGCGGACCGGGTGGTAGTCATGAATGAAGGCCGCATTGAGCAAATCGGCACGCCGGACGAAGTGTATGAGCAGCCTGCGAGTCCCTTCGTCTATGAATTTCTCGGTAAGGTGAATCTGTTCCATGGCCGGTTGCACCGCGGACGCGCCTGGATAGGCGCAATTGAAGTCGATGCGCCCGAGCATTCCGAAGCGGAGGAACTGGCTGCTGTTGCCTATGTGCGTCCCCACGATATCCATGTCGACCGGGTAATTCAAGACGGTGGTGCGCTTGCGGCGCACGTGTCTCATATTCTCTCGGTCGGCCCGGTGGTCCGTCTTGAATTGACTCGCGACGACAGCGAAGGACAGGAACTGATCCAGGTCGAAATCACAAAAGAGCGCTTTCGTGAATTGCAGTTGGTGCGAGGCGATCAGGTTTTTATTAAACCTTCTCGTTTTGATCTGTTCCCCAACCAGGTGCATTGAACCTAAATCCGGTAGTTGACCGCTCATTTATGAGTTTAGTTCTATGATTCATAAAGATTTTCTGTGTTATTTGAGGCTCACCTTTTGGGTGAGTCCGCTACAGGGCAGATTGCACGGTTTTGACGGCGCATGACAGCGTTGCAACGCCTTGAAATGGAATAACCATTTCTCGTTGTTGCGCCTTGCCCTACGCCCCAAAAACCGCACACTCCACCCTGTCCAACTACCGGATTTAGGTTGAATATAGTTCGCCATATCCACTACGGGTTTCCGATTAATTTCATTCGTGTGTTTGTGTACCAAATAAAAAAGCCCCAACTCGTAAGAGTTGGGGCTTTTTTATTATAGGTGCCTGGCAGTGACCTACTTTCGCATGCGAATGCACACTATCATCGGCGCGACTTCGTTTCACGGCCCTGTTCGGGATGGGAAGGGGTGGGTCCAAAGCGCTATGACCGCCAAGCGTAACTTTAATCATGGCAAGCGTGACACCGATGGATCTTGGTTGTCTTATCGCGAACCATGTTCTGGAAGAAGTAAATTTGGGTAGATTGTATCTGGGCAAACACCTTATCCGGCATTTTGGTGGATTACGGGACGATTTGTACCCTTGTTCTCCACTTTTGATGCCTTACTTAAGGTTATAGGATCAAGCCTCACGGTCAATTAGTATCGGTTAGCTTAACACATTACTGCGCTTCCACACCCGACCTATCAACGTCGTGGTCTTCGACGAACCTTTAGGGGGGTTTAACCCCCGG
>JBKJYB010000139.1:0-2679 GCA_046716045.1 Nitrosospira sp. | reverse complement strand
TATCTGCATGGAAGCTGACGACGTGGTGCAGCGCTTGGAAATGGGCGAAGAAATTATTCCGGGCGAGGTTGGGAATGCTGTCGAGATGTGGATAAACATGAATCATTTAGGTGCTGTTGCCCGATTTAGTGAGGATTACCCGGACAGTGAATTCTGGTGGAGCGGGCTAGAACACGATGATGACATTTTCCATTGGCCATTCGACGATGGTGATTTCGACAAAGCACTGCCCACTTCTCATCATAGTCGAGCCGCGACTTGGTTAACCATATTGGGCCATGCGGTGGGATTGCATGGGATTCAATCTAATGGGCCGGATGTGCTTGCAGGCGATATATCCGCAGCATGGGCGGCAACCTTGTGCGAATGGTTGCATGGATTCGAATCTGCCAGTGGAAATGGCGGCAACGATTTCGAGTCCTAGTTTTCGGCTGCGTTGATGCCCTCTCAGTTTACCTGGGTTTTGAACTGTCAAGACCGTCTGGCGACGATCTGGGGGCTGCCTGTGATGCCGCCGATGCCGACGTGGATGACCTGCCCATCATTGCCCTGAAAGCGATTACTGCGGATAAGCGAAGTGAATTGCGTGACGCGCTCTCGGATTTTTTTGGCGGCGATAGCGCTTTGTATTGGGCATTGCATTCGGCCATTTGGCCAAGGTACGCCGACTATTATCCCAAACCAATGCGGGAGGCACTCGAGCTCGAAATAGGGAGTGCGGATTTTGATAATATGGCAAATCACGATGCCCCGTGGCGATATGTTACAGAGGGTTGGTGCGATGATGCTGACGATTGACGAATATTCCCATCCAATCCAAATAACCCTTTGCAGTCAAAGCGCAAGCCGCTTTTAACGCACTGCTAGCTCAGTCGTGTGCAGCTATAGATAGCCGTGGTTCCAGTGCAGTTTATGCAATTTAGCAACGTATCAAAGCTTCACCTGCTCAAACATTCCCTTGCCGCTAAAATTCCATTTAACCTTAAACGCAGCACCGCCCTGGATGCCACCAGCCTGCTCGATAATGCGTGGCCACCACCTGACAAGCTGGTAAGCCTTCTCCCAAAACTGATGGTTCTTCCATGACTTATCCAAGAAAAACACCAGCAAACCAGCTTGGCGCAGAGCCTCACGTTCCAAGCCTTTGTTAAGCTGATCGTGTGTAATAACAACCCAGCCACCCTCCTTCGATAAGCCGTTAATCCATACGGTGTCTTTTGTGTCAGCAGAATAGCGGTCTTTGAGGTGGAAGACTGAATGATCGTCTGGTTTCGAAAGCGCATTTAAAGCGTGCGCAAGCGCGGGTGGAAGATTATTATCGATGAAGAATTTCACGCAGCCAAACGTTCTTCAAAGCGGATCGCCGCCTCTACCGCGCTGACTGAAACCTCATACAATTTGGCTACATATTGGTTGCTTTTCTCCGCCTTAGAAGCATCGTAAAGAATAGATGTCCTAACACTCCCATTGGTAACAATGGGTTTGCCAAAAGCAATGGTCGGGTCAAGCACAATGGCCTTGCTGCCTGCAACTGGATACCAGCAGGAAGCCAGTTCATTATGCCCGAATTCAATGCCGCGATATAGCGATGGCTCAATGATTTTGGTAAATGCGTACTGCCTCTTGGCCAGATCGAGCAACTGTGTTTCGCCAGCTTCTTCCAGCGCTGTGGCAAAAATACTCCGCCCGTCTGTTTGAAAACGCTTGCAAGTAAAAGGATAGGGATGATCAAATAATTGGCGCGCATACTGGCTTGCAAGGCGAATTGTTGGCAAGCTAACACCATACTTGCGGAATGCTCGAACAAATCGAACCTCCAGCAAATCGTGGAAGCTAATTCCCTCAATATCTGATTCAGCCAGTTCAGTCTGCCAAACAGGGGCGCTATTTACTCGCTCATCTGAACCACGCGCCTTAAAGGCGTGACCCTTTAACCAACGGCGTAGGTCTTGCGCAGGCGCATTGGTCAGTTTTGCGGCTTCTTGAAAGGTATAGAGGCCAATCCCGATCAAATTCATTTAGCCCCCCTTAATCTGAATCAATAAACCACCGAGCGGTGGATGTAGGCGGTGATTTTACAGACAAGCACCCCTGTTGATCAAGCCATGACTTTGCGACGGCTTACGCCGTTACATCCACTTAATATAATTACGGAATTATGCTCACCCGCGTGTGTGTGCGTGCGCGTATGCATGGGTGAACCGTGCCGCTGGTGCTAGAGATAGCCCAGCGGTTTTTTTCGTCATTAAATTCATCTTGTGTGTCCGCCCAGTGCTAGCCAGCATAGAAAAATGGTTAAGCGTTTCTGCCTAACCCTTTGATTAACTGGTGCGCCCAGCGATTCGAACGCCCGACCCCTTGGTTCGTAGGATCGAAGGCTATCCATCATATATTTATTTATCAAAGCCTTACAGTGCTTGCCATGTATTAATTTGTACTTTTACTAAATATGAAAACTATTAAATATACAGAGCGGTGCGACTTGCGTTGCACTTTGTCGACGTGTTCCAGTAATCGGAGCATTTTTAATCTTATACTTAACTATTGCAGAACTTTGTTGATCAACTTAAACGCCTGCTCAAAACGATTCAGCGTTTCCTCAAGTTCAGTGCCCTCAACCAGGAAGGTCGGGTTGCGCATCAACCAATCAGACGGATGGAAGTGATCAAACTCAGGTAC
>JBKJYB010000138.1:0-4476 GCA_046716045.1 Nitrosospira sp. | reverse complement strand
GCAAGGTGACGGACGAGAAGGGGGCGGCCAGCATGCAACCCCTCGCCGAAGCGGAAAAAGCGCAGATCATGGATCTGGTGAAAGAGGCCATGGGCTTCAACAGGGAGCGCGGCGATACCCTGAATGTCGTCAACAGCGCCTTCACGGATATAGAGAAAGAACCTGTACCGGATCTTCCCTTGTGGCAGCAACCGGAGATGATCGAACTTGCCAAGGAAATTGCAAAGAATGTGTTGATCGGCGCGCTGATTCTGTATCTGGTACTCGGCGTGCTGCGGCCGATGCTGAAGCGCATGAGTCAGCCACCTGCGCCAGCAGCACAGTTGCTGACGGAAAACATGGAGGATCAAGACGTGCAATCAACACCGGCTCTGAAACAGGCATCGCAGCTTTCTCTCCAGGATCAAAACCTGACGCTGGCCCGGCAATTGGCAAAGGATGATCCGAAGGTGGTCGCGAGCGTAGTCAAGCATTGGGTAGCCGGCAATGAGTGAGCTCGGCATCAATAAAAGCGCAATCCTGCTCATGTCGCTGGGCGAGGAGGAGGCGGTGCAGGTGCTCAAGCATCTCACTCCCCGTGAGGTACAGAAAGTCGGCACCGCCATGGCAAAACTCAAGAATCTGAGCCGGGATCAGGTGGATAGCGTGATCAGCGATTTCTGTATCCAAGCTACGGATAAGAACGCCACGCTGGCCCTCGACCCGGAAAATTATACCCGTTCGGTGCTTCATAAAGCGCTGGGTGAGGGCAAGTCCACGGATATCATCAGCCGCATTCTGGAAGGCAGCGATACCAGTGGCATAGAGGGCCTCAAATGGATAGATTCGCCATCCGTGGCGGAACTGATCAAGAGCGAGCATCCGCAGATCATCGCCACCATCCTGGTGCATCTTGACCGTGATCAGGCAAGCGAGATTCTGGGACAACTCCCTGAGCTACTCCGTAACGACGTGCTGCTGCGTATTGCCACGCTCGACGGCATCCAGCCCTCGGCATTGCGGGAACTTAACGATGTACTGACCGACCTGCTGTCGGGTAGCGAGAATATCAACAAAAGTCCGGTGGGAGGCACCCGTACCGCGGCGGAAATCATTAATTTCATGGGTAGCGCGGCGGAGACTTCCATACTCGACAATCTGCGTGAATTCGACCCGGATCTGGCCCAGAAAATAATGGACCAGATGATCGTGTTCGAAAACCTGATGGATATCGACGACCGGGGCATCCAGCTGCTACTGCGCGAAGTCCAATCCGATTCTCTTATCGTTGCGCTGAAAGGTGCTGCGCCGGAACTGCGGGAGAAGATATTCAAGAACATGTCCAGCCGGGCTTCGGAAATGCTGCGCGAAGACCTGGAAGCAATGGGTCCGGTGAAAGTGCGCGAAGTAGAGGCCCAGCAAAAGCAAATATTGCAGACCGTTCGGCGGCTTGCCGACGAAGGTCAGATCGCGTTCGGCGGCAAGGGCGAAGAGAGTTACGTTTAAACCTAAATCCGGTAGTTGGACGGGGCGAAGTGTGCGGTTTTTGGGGTGCGGGGCAAGGCGCAACGACGCGGAATGGTTGTTCCATTCCAAGAAGTTGCAACGCAGCCATGTGCCACAAAAACTGTGCAATTCACCCCGTAGCGACCTCACCCGGAAGGTGAGTTTCAAATAATAAGAAATATTGTTATTAATCATAACACTGATCTATTAAATGAGCGGTCAACTACCGGATTTAGGTTAAATCAAGAGCGTCTCTGTAAATTTGAATTTTAGGTTTTGAATTCATAGAGACGATCTTACCTTCCGCTCCCACCGGGGAGAGGAAATGACACAGGAAATAACAGCCATGGTCAGTCAGATTATTCCCAGAGAACGCCTCGCCACCTATGAGCGCTGGGAGATGGGTGCCTTCGAAAAAGTCCCAACGAGTGCTGGATTCGCTATGGCATCGGCAGCCTGTTTTGGAGTCGAGGAGCCTGAACAGCAGGCAGCTGTCATTCTGCCTACTGTCGAGCAGATCGAGCGGATACATCAGGCGGCGCAGCAGGAAGGCTACGCGGCGGGATACGAGACGGGTCACGAGGCGGGTTATGAAGCCGGGCGCGAGCAGGCCACGATGGAAGCCGAAAAATTGCAGAACCTGCTCAGCGGTTTCCAGCGGGCATTGGCTGACGCCGATCAGACCATCGGCAACGATCTGCTTACTCTGGCGCTCGATCTGGCCAAGCAATTGGTACGCGAGGCACTAAGGGTGAAGCCGGAACTCGTGTTAGCGGTAGTGCGCG
Source organism: Nitrosospira sp. (assembly GCA_046716045.1). Classification (GTDB taxonomy): domain Bacteria; phylum Pseudomonadota; class Gammaproteobacteria; order Burkholderiales; family Nitrosomonadaceae; genus Nitrosospira. The sequence continues at coordinate 2,206 of JBKJYB010000138.1, read as the reverse complement.
AAAGCATCCACAATGAGTCAGCATTCGGTCAGCCGCCGCAGTTATACCTGCACGCGGAAGATGCCGCCCTGGTGCGGGAACATCTGAACCATGAACTCAACGACTGCACAGTCCGCGTCGATACTCACCTGGAGCGCGGCGATTGCAGGGTCAAGACAGGCAGCGGTCAGGTCGACGCCACTCTTGCCACCCGGTGGCAGCGTATCGCGCAAGCATTAGGGCAGAACAGCAGCTGGCTGGAACAACCCCAAATTCCCGTGAATGAAATATGATGCAAGATCCCTCCCATAACCCTCTCGGAATCCACGCAGGCCAGTGGCGCGCCTTTCTCAAGGATTGCGGCGATGTAGCCGCTACCGCAGAACCTTTTCAGCGGTCAGGTAGCCTCACCCGTGTCACAGGGCTGGTAATGGAAGCGGTGGGGCTCAAGCTTGCGGTGGGCAGCGGTTGCACGGTGCTGATGCCCAACGGCAACAAAGTGGAGGCGGAGGTGGTGGGCTTTCACGGGGAGCGGCTTTACCTGATGCCGACCCAGGACGTATTTGGCCTGACACCCGGCGCCAAGGTCATTCCGTGGGAAAACACCACAATCCCCGCAACATTGCCCGCCCCCGGCGTTGCCAACCATCCGCATCGCCGCGCATCCGACCGGGTCAGGCACTTCCCGGTGGGCGAAAGCCTGCTGGGACGGGTGCTGGACGGTGTCGGGCGCCCACTGGACGGCCTCGGGCCGCTAAAGGCGGAACGCGCCGCTCCGCTCGTAAATCAGTCATTCAACCCGCTTGACCGGGAACCCATCAATCAAGTACTGGACGTCGGGGTGCGTGCCATTAATGCGCTGCTCACTGTGGGGCGTGGGCAACGCATGGGCCTGTTTGCCGGTTCCGGAGTGGGGAAAAGCGTCCTGCTCGGCATGATGGCACGCTATACCAGCGCCGATGTGATCGTCGTCGGATTAATCGGCGAGCGGGGCCGCGAGGTCAAGGAATTCATCGAACAAATCCTCGGTCCGGAAGGGCTGGCCCGTTCCGTGGTGGTTGCCGCGCCCGCCGATACCTGGCCCTTGATGCGGTTACAGGGTGCATCCTACGCCACGTCCATTGCCGAATACTTTCGCGACCAGGGTAAGAACGTGCTGCTGATCATGGATTCGCTTACGCGCTATGCCATGGCGCAGCGGGAGATTGCGCTGGCGATCGGGGAGCCTCCCGCCACCAAGGGGTATCCGCCTTCCGTATTCGCGAAGCTGCCGCAACTGGTGGAGCGGGCCGGAAACGGCATCAAGGGCGGCGGCTCGATCACCGCGTTCTATACCGTATTGACCGAAGGAGACGACCAGCAGGACCCGATCGCCGATTCGGCACGCGCGATTCTTGATGGGCACATTGTCTTGTCGCGCCAGCTCGCGGAAAGCGGGCACTACCCTGCTATCGACATCGAGGCTTCGATCAGCCGTGCCATGTCCGGTCTGATCACACCTGAATACTTCGAGCAGGTGCGCGGTTTCAAGCAACTCTACTCTCGTTATCAGCGTTCGCGCGATCTGATCAATGTCGGGGCTTACGCGCCGGGAAGCGATCCATTGCTGGACCGGGCGATCGTGTTGCATCCGCAGCTGGAGGCGTTCCTTCAACAGGGTATGTTCGAGTGCGCGGGTTACGAGGATAGCGCTGCTAAATTAGGTACATTGCTGGTCCCGCAAAGCTGATTGATCCTACCAAACCCTTATTGAGCCATGACTGAGATCTGACTGAAAAATGGCAAAACAATCTGCTTTGGATACTCTGCTCGAGCTTGCCCAGACGCGCACCGACGATGCGGCAAAACGACTGGGTGCGTTAAATGCGCAAGGTGTCGACATGGAGGCCAAACTCGCCTTGCTGGTGCAATATTGGCAGGAATACTCTTCTCGCTTCCAGGCTTCGATGCAGCAGGGGATATCGGCATCCGATTGGCGCAACTACCAGGAATTTCTCAATAAGCTGGACGCCGCCGTCGTGCAGCAACGTGGACTCCTTGCCACCACGCGGCAGCGCGTCGAGGCCGGCCGGGTTGACTGGCAGTCGGCCAGACGCACCCTTAAGTCCTATCATACCCTCGCGCAACGTCAGATGAGAGTGGAACTGCTGCATCTGGCAAGGCACGAACAAAAGGAAACCGACGAGCGCGCGGTTAATGCCGCCGCGCGCTCGAAAGAGTCGTACTA
>JBKJYB010000137.1:0-7564 GCA_046716045.1 Nitrosospira sp. | reverse complement strand
TGGCGAGCCGCCGGATGAAAGGGCCCAAAGAGCAGCCGTGCGGCGTGGCTATGACGCCAAGGAACTGTGTGCGCGACAGATACATGAGAGGGATTTCGAGGTTTTTCATTATATTTTGGCGATGGACAAGGGCAATCTCGCCATACTCAAGCGGGAATGCCCCCCTCAATACAGCCATAAACTTGGGCTGCTGATGCAGTATAGCAAACAGTTTTCTGAAGGCGTAACAGAAGTGCCCGATCCTTATTTTGGTGGACACCAGGGCTTTGAACACGTACTGAATATGGTAGAGGAAGCGGGGAGAGGGCTGCTTGATCGAATTCGCAATGAGAAGTGACGAGATGTAACGCAAATTTATCCGCCGCGTAAGATTCGTCACGATGATAAAAAAAGGCGGAAGAATTTTCCGCCTTTTAATTATTGCGATGAGATTACGATGGGATGTTTATTTATGCGTCTCGATTTGTACCAATGGCTCATCATGTTCCACCAATGGTGCGGGAGCGGATCTTTTCCGCGGCCGCTCCGCCAGCGCGGGTTCTTCTGTCGCATCGGCTTCCACGGGTTTTATTTTTTCCGGAATGGTCTCTATCATGATCAATCCGCTTTCAACCAGATCCGGTGGTTCGGTTACATGCGACGTTTGGCGTTGCGGGGATTCCTGCTCTTCCGGTGCGAATGTTGCCTCGAGCGCGGGCGCGGGAATTCCATTCTGCGTTCCAGCAACTTCACCCTTGAGGGGTTCCAGCATTGCGGTGACGGAGGCGGGCGCATTGGCAGCCGCAGGTTCCGGAACGGACTCCTGAACGAGTAACTGCTTGTCCGACGCGGTTTCCGGTTCAACCACTACGGGTGCTGCCGGTGCTATCGGTACCTTGGGCGGTTCTATTGATTCCGCCAGTACTGCTGACTCCACCACAGGAATAACCTCATCCGTTTGCAACGATGCGGGAGAGGGTGTGGTCTCGGATTCTGAGAGTAACTCTACCGCCCGCAAGGAGGAAGAAGCAACAATAAGAGCTGAAGCCTCCTGCATTGATGCGGGAATGGTGGCTGCTGTCGCCGGTGGAAGACTTTCTTCGAGCATAGCCTGGCTAGCTGTTTGCTCTGGATGAGAGTCTCGGCCGATGGCTTGTTTACCTTCATGCGGAGCGCGCTCTGAGCGTTCGCCCCGATCACGCTGTCTTCCGCCACGACGCCGGCGGCGTCCGCCATCTTCGCCTGGTTGCAAGAGATCTTCGGTCGCTGGCTGCTCTTCTCCCGCCGGTAACTTGGCATCGGTCCGAATTTTCTCTTCACGCGGCGCACGTTGCTGTTTTTTTTGTGTGGATCTTTCGCCCTGGAGTTTTGGTTCGCCGCGATCAGGGCGCTGAGGCGCGGTTTCCCGGGCCGGACTTGAAACACCAGGAGCCTCGCCGCCGCGCTCACCACGATCGTCACGTCCGCGTTGACTACCGCGTTGTGATTTTTCATTGTATTCACCATCGCGTCCTTCGCGATCGCGGCCGCGATCGCGCCGCCCGCGCCCGCGCTCTGGCCGCTGGGGAGGGGGCGTGGCCTGGTCTGGCTGATCTTTCCTTTCTTCACCACTCATTTGTTTGAACCAGCCAAATATCTTATCCAGAAACGAGAGCTGTTGGGGTTCATGGTGCGGTTTTTGCTCACGTACCGGGGCGGGCTGGGATGGTGTGATGCCGCGCACCGCCGCCTGCTGCCGTGCGGGTTTGGCTTCCTGCGCGGCTGACGGCAGAGCAATTTCCTGTGCCGGTTTTTCCACCATCTGATAGCTGGTTTGAACCTCGCCAAGCTTCACGTCGTCGTGACGCAAACGTGTGATGTTGTAGTTCGGGGTTTCCAGATGAATGTTTGGAATCAATACGACATTTACCTTCAATCGTGCTTCGATGGCATGAATTTCCGCCCGTTTCTCGTTCAGCAGGTAGGTCGCGACATCAACCGGTACCTGGGCGTGAAGCACGGCGGTGTTCTCTTTCATCGCCTCCTCCTGGATAATCCTGAGGATATGCAATGCGGAGGAATCGGTGCCGCGGATGTGCCCGGTGCCGTGGCAACGTGGACAAGAAATGTAGCTGCTCTCACCCAGCGAAGGGCGCAAGCGCTGGCGCGACAATTCCAGTAAGCCGAAACGGGAGATCTTGCCCATCTGCACACGAGCACGATCATAACGCAATGATTCATGGAGACGATTCTCCACGTCACGTTGATTGCGCGTGATCTCCATGTCGATAAAGTCAATCACCACCAACCCACCCAAATCACGCAGGCGCAACTGTCGTGCGATTTCATCAGCGGCTTCCAGATTGGTGTTTAGCGCCGTTTGTTCGATATCGGAACCACGCGTGGCACGTGCGGAATTTACGTCGACCGATACCAGTGCTTCGGTGTGGTCGATAACGATAGCACCGCCCGAAGGCAGCGTTACCTGGCGTGAATAGGCCGTTTCAATTTGATGTTCGATCTGAAAACGGGAAAATAAGGGGACATCGTCGCGATAGAGCTTGACGCGGCCCACGTTGGCGGGCATGACATGGCTCATGAACTGACAGGCCTGCTCGTAGATACTTTCGGTGTCGATCAGGATTTCGCCGATCTCCTGATGAAAGTAATCGCGGATGGCGCGGATTACCAGGCTGCTTTCCTGGTAAATCAGGAAAGCACCACTTTGATTCTTCGAAGCATCTTCAATGGCACGCCACAGCTGCAGCAGATAATTGAGATCCCACTGTAATTCTTCTTCACTGCGGCCTATTCCGGCGGTGCGGGCAATAATACTCATGCCCGGCGGGACATTCAGTTGTGACATCACGTCACGCAGTTCCGCACGATCTTCACCTTCAATGCGGCGTGACACACCGCCGCCGCGCGGATTATTGGGCATCAGAACCAGATGACGGCCGGCCAGTGAGATATAGGTGGTAAGTGCCGCGCCTTTAGTGCCGCGTTCGTCCTTATCTACCTGGACGATGAGTTCCTGACCTTCATGGAGCGCATCCTGAATGCGAACCCGGGCCGGATCGGCATTGTTCTTGAAATAAGAACGGGAAATTTCCTTGAATGGAAGAAAACCGTGCCGCTCGCCCCCATACTCAACAAAAGCGGCTTCGAGACTGGGCTCGAGACGAGTGATGACTGCTTTGTAAATGTTGCTCTTGCGTTGTTCCTTGCCAGCGGATTCAATGTCGAGATCAATAAGCTTCTGACCGTCAACAATGGCGACACGGAGTTCTTCCGGCTGTGTCGCATTAAATAACATGCGTTTCATTTTATGCCTCCCGCGCTCTGGTCACGGGCAGACAGCCTACATGCGGGGGAGACTGTGTCCGACGCACGTATACGAGAACTTTTTAGTCAGGCAACTTGGGTCATGGTGTCGGGCTGCTTGTTAAAGATGACTATTTCTCTGGCTTGTCACTGGGGTCCTGCTTTCTTCCAAGCAGAACCAGAAAATTAAGTTTCAATCAGGTTTCGACTATGGCTGTTCCGGCAAGCGGATGCTACGAAACTGAAAACTGAAATCTACGTGTGCTTTGAGCGCGCAAATCAATTACCATCGCTACTTTATTGGTGAGCGACATTAACCAGGTTTTCGAAGTCGGCTCTTGTCTCTGTCGGACAAAATCTCATCTACAGCGCCATTTTGCGCACCGGATAAAGGATAGGCTGGAACCCCGAATTGGTAAGTATAAGTAGAATTAAGGATTTAGGCAAAGAATTTCCTCCGCGTGCCGTGATCAAGGAAATCGTAGGGGAGGACAGCAATGGTCAACGTATAGATAATTTCCTGATAAAGCGCCTTAGAGGCGTGCCCAAAAGCCATATCTATCAGCTATTGCGTAGCGGACAGGTGCGGCTTAACAGCAAGCGCGTCGATGCGGGCCATCCGGTCAAGCTGGGTGACATGGTGCGTATTCCGCCGGTGAGAATAGCGCAGGACAACTCTTCTTTTAAAAAGAAAATCGCCAAATCCGCATTAATCCCATTCGAAGTTTTATATGAGGATGAAACGCTTATGGTAATCAATAAACCTGCCGGGCTTGCGGTTCATGGCGGGAGCGGCGTGAGCTTCGGTGTTATCGAGCAACTGCGTGCTCAGCATCCCGATTGGAAATTCCTGGAATTGGTTCATCGGCTTGACAGGGAAACTTCCGGCGTTCTGCTCCTCGCCAAAAGCCGCGCGACGCTCGTTGAATTGCATCGACAAATTCGCGCGGGGCTGATGGAGAAGCGCTACCTGACGTTGGTAAAAGGCAGGTGGCATAATGCGAGGCAAAGCGTGAAGCTGTCCCTCAACAAATACGTGACGGCAGCCGGGGAGCGGCGTGTAGCCGTCGCTACGGGCGTGAGAGATAAAAACGACGGCATGATGGCTCATACAGTATTTGCGCTGAAGAAATCCTGGGAGGGCTTCAGTCTGCTGGAAGCGGAACTAAAAACCGGACGTACTCACCAGATTCGGGTGCATCTTGCTCATCTCGGTTTCCCTATAGCGGGTGATGACAAGTATGGGGATTTCGCTTTGAATAAGAAGCTGGCGAGAGGCGCCACAAGACCAGGCCTGGAGCGTATGTTCCTGCATGCTTTCCTGGTCGAGGTGACGCATCCCGTGACTGGCGGGAGCCTGCGTCTGGAAGCGCCGCTGGCGAAAGATTTACAGGAATTTCTGAATGGGTTGGATAGCGGTGACGGTGGGTCCGCCGAATCGGCGTAAATAATCCTTACGCCGATACAAGGCATAATTGCAGCATCGAACTCTATCCAGGAAAATTCTGCTGGCAGTGGTCCACAAAAATTGTTCACTGGAACGGATAGAAAGTGAGTCATGATTCACGTTTATACTTGATCCAAGCCACGCAGGATGAGGATGCAATTTGTATGTCAGAGGGAGTTTTTTCGATGATGCATGCCATAAGAGAGCTTGTAGTGCCGCAATATCGAAAAACGTGAGAGTAATATTTTTGTGAGCAGCCGCCCATGCGGGGTTGCTGCTTATTTGACTGGAAGGATGAAACAAATCATGGCGGATTCAGATAATCGCAACGAAAGCTGGGACAAGCAGGTACTTGAAAAACTTGTGCTCTCTTCTATGCAGGAGCAGCGCAAGGCACGGCAATGGGGTATATTTTTCAAGTCACTCACATTTATCTATCTGTTCATGCTTTTATTTTTTGGTTTGGGGTGGCTAGGCGATCACGAAATGTCCATCTCCGGTAAGCATACGGCCTTGGTTGAACTGCGCGGCGTAATCTCGCCCGACAGCATTAGCAGCGCTGATAATGTTAACGCTGGCTTACAGAATGCGTTCAAGGATCAAAAAACGCAGGGTGTGATTCTGCGTATCAACAGCCCTGGCGGCAGTCCGGTGCAGGCGGGTTACATCAATGACGAAATCCGCCGCTTGCGCGCCGAATATCCTCAAATTCCACTTTATGCTGTAATCGAGGACGTTTGCGCCTCCGGTGGTTATTATGTCGCCGCCGCGGCGGACAAGATTTATGTGGATAAAGCCAGTATCGTCGGCTCCATCGGCGTGTTGATGAATGGCTTTGGTTTCACCGGTGCAATGGAAAAGCTGGGTGTCGAGCGGCGATTAATCACGGCGGGAAAAAACAAGGGTTTTCTTGATCCTTTCTCACCGCCCAACACTGAGCAGGAGGAATACGCCAAAGAAATGCTGAGTGACGTCCATGCGCAGTTTATTCAGGTGGTGCAGCAAGGTAGGGGAAAACGTTTGAAGGACACCCCGGAAATATTCAGTGGCATTGTCTGGACGGGCCAGAAAAGTATAGACCTCGGACTTGCCGACGCCATGGGCAGCGCCGAATATGTGGCGCGCGAAATTATCAAGGCCGAACACATCGTGGATTACACGACCCGGGAAGGATTTGCCGAGCGTTTCGCCAAACGTTTCGGCGCGGTGATGGCGGACACGCTGATTAGCACAGGAAGTAGCTGGGGATTACGGTAGCAAATTCATTAATCGCTGAAGAGTAGCATGGATATTGGATTGTAGAGTAGGGCATGGCGTTGCTCTACAAGTTTCTATACATTTTTAATTGGGCGAAAGGTGTCATTTTCTGAGAGGCAGTGTATTTATGCCCCGAAATGTACCCCCTAGTCTAGGTTAGGAAAAGATTGTGTACTTTTTTCTTGCTGAGCAACCATATCTGGCGAAACGGATGCTGTGCATCTAAACAATTTAAGTTGGTCGGGATAATGACGTTCATCGGCGTAATTATCGACCAGTTAGTATAAATAAGAAGTTCTATAGGGTATGGGGTCTCGTATTGCCTAGTAAGCTTCTTACCAATAATCCGTGGCGATGGATCCGAAGTTCTAATATATGTCGGAGCATCCTCCGGCGCAGCGAAAACTTTCGCCATGTTTGGATCGCAAAGTTCAACCAGTTCGAAAGCAATTGGGCCACAGGATCTGTGAACACAGAGAATGTCGGGCTCAGGTGTAGGCCGTTTTTCCACGGTCGAAAGGTCATATGGCAGACCTGAAATCGCAACGAACTCGGAAAAGAATTTCGCCTCTCGAATCCCTTTCGCTTCTTCGTTGCTCATGCTCACCCCTTTTTGTTGCAAAGAATTTGCATCCTATCCATTGCTGAGCCTCATATCAAGAAGGATTCAGAGCATCATGAGCGAAAACATTCTGCGGAAAATAGATGGGCCATACGTTTCGCAGGCATTGAAGACCTTGCCGGATGCTAATAAAGGGAAGGAAGATTTTATGGAGACAGTAATCGAGGTGCCGGTACTGGGTCTGGTGCGTTTCAAATGTAAGCGGATGACTGGCAGGCAGGGGAAATACCGCTATCGATTTTGGTCTGCTATTGAGGCATTTAAAGTGGAGCAAAAAACTACCCTCGGATGAAGACAGGGGGAGGGAAACCCAAAGGGTAGTGGTTCAGTTTGAAATTTGTGTAAAGATTGCATTTCGATATTCGAAAGGACTATGATCAAACTCAACAGTATGGGAGGATCTATGGAATGGATTCTGATGGCGGTGATAGCTTTCGTGGCGGGAGGTTTAATTGGGGCAAAATTGGGGCGCGAGAGAACCGATCTTCGGCTAAGAAAGAGTGCGCGCGAATGGGAAAAGGGTAAAGATCAAAAATAAAAAACCCGGCGCAGTTTCCTGGGCCGGGGCGGGGGTGCTACTTCTGCAAGGGTAGATTGCCCCGCACACGCATATTACGGGATTGGATGAGATTAACTATTGGACTGAAGTACTGAGCACAGCAATAAAAACGTACCGGGATAGAGGAAGGGAAACCTAAGCGCGTTACTCAAGCATACCCATAAAGCCATAAAAATATTATGGAAAATTAACCGACAGAAAAGAGGCTACCCGTATTAAGGGCGGAGACGGGATTATTTTAGCTCTTCGTTTTTAATGTCTTTATTTGACTCCTCATTGCTGACAGGCCATACATCGGTCTCTTCAAAATCGACAATTTCCCCAACCTTGTATCCCATGTATTCATTATCTGTTCTTGATTCAAAACAATCGATTCTTCCCTCAAATTTATTGTTTC
>JBKJYB010000136.1:0-9618 GCA_046716045.1 Nitrosospira sp. | reverse complement strand
GCCACGGGGATTTGGGGCGGACTGTGGTGCTTGCCCGAAATGCCGGTGAGCAAAAACGCCATCGCACATTGCACCCGGCACTTCGGAATGAAGGTAAAGCCGCTGGCGCACATGCCGCCATTGGATCATACCTTCACCCATTTCAAGCTGCGGATTCATCCGCAGCTTCTACAAGTCGTTTCCTATCCCGCCGCTATAAAGACGCAAGGACAAGACGAGACAATATGGATAACGTTTGACGACGCGCTAAAATCGGCTATCCCCGCGCCGGTCAGAAAACTGCTCATGCAACATCGACGCCCGCAATCAGGTCAATTACCGTTTGAAAAACAGCTGTGATTTTACGCAATCAGTATTTTCTACAAATAATTCAACAAAATAATGCATAACTGGCGGGAGTGGAGAAAGCACCGGCGCACTGAGTTGATGACGCGCAGGGAATCAGTCAGCGAGGCGGAGCACCGCTGCTGGAGTACGGCCATCACGCACTTGCTTGAACAGGGCTTTCCCTCGTTGCAAAACAGCGTAGTGGGGTTTTGCTGGCCCCATCGCGGCGAATATGACCCCCGTCCCGCGATGGATTATTTCGAGGAGCGCGGCGCAACGCTTGCGCTGCCGGAGATCGTGAATAAGCATGAGGCGCTGTATTTTCGCAAATGGTGGCGGGAAGCACCCATGAAAATCGGTGCTTATGATATTCCGGTCCCTGATAATACCGATCCGGTAACGGTTGGCGCGGTAATTACGCCCATGATCGGCTTTGATCAGCTGGGCTTCCGGCTCGGATATGGCGGCGGCTATTTTGATCGCACCCTGGTCGCAATCGCCCCGCGTCCGCTGGCCATCGGTGTAGCGTTTGAAATGTTGCGTCTGAGCAGCGTCCACCCCCAGCCGCACGATATTCCGATGGATTTTATTGTGACCGAGGCCGGGATTTACCGGGTAACATCAGGCGGCCTGGATTTAATTTCTATCGAGGAATGCGCGGCAGAGAATACTTTGAAGTAGCGGCGCACTTTACCCCGATCTGATACGAATCCGCGCTCTATGGCACAACGCGAGGCTAACTTTCTGTGCCCCAGCGCGGCATAAGAGCGTGCGCCATCCCGAGGTGATCGAGTATGCGCGCCACGACAAAGTCCACCACATCCTGCACACTTGCAGGATGGTGATAAAAGCCGGGGTTGGCAGGCAAAATCACGGCGCCGCTGCGCACAAGTTTCAGCATATTTTCGAGGTGAATTGCGGAAAATGGCGTTTCGCGCGGAACCAGAATAAGTTTCCGGCTTTCCTTCAGCATTACATCCGCCGCACGCTCGATCAGCTTTTGACTGAGTCCCGCAGCGATGGCGGCAAGCGTTCCCATGGTGCAGGGGCAGACCACCATCGCGTCCGCCGGATTGGAACCGGAGGCCACCGGTGCGAACCATTCCTCTCGTCCGAATACTCGCAGCTGTCCTTCAGCGGCGTTAAAACGATGCCTGAACAATTCCTCCGCTTCTTTGGCGCGAGACGGCAGCACCAATTGCATTTCCTGGTGCGCGACAATCTGCGCCGCTTGAGAATACAGCAGATAAACGCGATTGCCGCCAGCCAGCAACAATTCCAGCAGACGTATGCCGTATGGCATTCCGGATGCGCCGGTAAAAGCAAGTGTAATGGTTTTTGTTGTACTCATAGGTGCTCGACCGTTTATTTTCCGATAATACGATATGCGACATGTACTGATTTATCTTTTGCAAGTCGGTTAAATCACAAGAGTGAGCGCTTCACCATGAATTCATTCTATGAATCCAGCTCCCTATGCCGCACCAGAACCTGGTTGTTTCCCGCGAAATAACGCGCCAGCCGTTCCACGAAATACACCGATCGATGACGTCCGCCGGTGCAGCCAATAGCCACGGTCAGGTAACTGCGATTGTCGCGAATGAAACATGGTAGCCACTCATCGACGAATCGCCTGATATCATCGAACATTCGATTGACATCGATATTCGCATCAAGATATTCGATTACCGGCCCATCTCTCCCGGTAAACGGCCGCAGGAGCACCTCATAGTATGGATTGGGGAGGCAGCGAACATCGAATACCATGTCGGAATCCAGTGGAATGCCATGCTTGAAGCCGAACGATTGAAACAGGAGCGTCAGGCTTGCGGGATTGAGGCCGATGAAATCTCTGATCCATGCACGCAATGAGCTGGCACTCAAGTCGCTGGTGTCAATGCGATTAGCAAGATCACGCACCTCGCGCAGCATTTCGCGCTCCAGCTGTATGCATTCGGGCAACGTCAAGTGACCGTCACTGAGCGGATGGCGGCGGCGTGTTTCCGAAAAACGCTTTACCAGCGTATACGTTTTAGCCTCCAGGAACAGCAGGTGCACATCTATCTCCTGTTGCCTCAAATCAGCCAACTGCTGCGGCAACAAAGGCAAAGTCTCACGGCTTCGGGCGTCGATACTGACAGCCGCCCGCAGATGTGCCGACCCTTTCAAATAAAGCGTAACCTCTCGCAACAAACTTGCCGGAAGATTATCCACGCAATAATAGCCACTATCCTCCAGAGCGGTAAGCGCGATGCTCTTGCCGGAACCGGCGAGGCCGCTAATGACAATCAATTGCATTTCTTTTTTAGATGTAACGATAGGGGTTCCCTTAAATTCAAGGTTCATTTTTCAGGCTGTTACTATTTTCCTGATTCTCCATTTCCTGCTGATGCCGTGCAAGAAATTCTTGGGCACTGTCGATCCCTCGCAGTTGCAGAACATAATTACGCACCGCCGCTTCGACCAGCACAGCCAGGTTGCGCCCGGCGGCAACCGGAATGATAACCTTTCGGATATTGATGCCCAGAATGTTTTCAGTAACATCATTGATCGGCAGCCGTTCCATGGAGCTGAGGTCCACGCTGCTGGGTTTTTGCAGATGCACAATAAGCTTCATGTTTTTTTTCCGGCGTACCGCGGTCTCGCCAAAAATAGTACGAATATTCAGCATCCCCAACCCGCGTACCTCGAGAAAATCACGCAACATCGGCGGGCAGCGTCCCTCCAGCGTTTCTGGGGCAATGCGATAGAGTTCCACTACATCGTCCGCGACCAACCCGTGACCACGGCTCACCAGTTCCAGCGCCAATTCGCTTTTGCCGACACCACTTTCGCCGGTAATCATTACTCCCATTCCCAGAACGTCCAGCAGAACGCCGTGCCGGCTATTGGAAGGAGCCAGGGCGCGCCCCAGATAGGGGCGTAATAGCCAGATCACCTCCAGGCTGGAATGCGGCGAACAGAATAGGGGGGTATGAGTGGAGTCTGCAAAAATCCTTATTGAGGCCGGTACGCGGGCGCCGCCGGCGACGATAACGCACCATAGGTTGCTTTGCGCAAGCCGCTCCATATTCTGCCGCAAGGAAACAGGATCGAGCTGATTGAGATAATCCGCTTCTGGATCGTTCAGTACCTGTATCCAGTTAGGATGGATGAAATTGAGATGGCCGATTATCCCCTGCGTAGACCGGGCGATGACATCATCGTCGAGTTGCCTGTCACCACCGTCCCTGCCTGCCTCCCAGGTCAGAGCCAGTTTTTGCCGCTTTTCTTCAAATAGCTGTGTGATATTGATTCGGGACATTCGATAGCGGCAATAATTGTGCAATACGATTTATGAGAATGTAGCGATGCGCTTAAACTGCTGAGTCATAGCCATGGACGCCCTCTCACGTTACAAGAAAAGGCGCCCCATCTCCTTTTTTAGATTTCCACGATCCCGAATCCGTTCCGGCTACTCCGGTTGTTCCGGCTGTTCCGTTTCCTGATTTTTCAGCGCGCCATTATTGCGGCGGCTCGCATTCTTTTCCTTGTGCCTGAGTATCTGTCGATCGAGTTTGTCCACCAGACTGTCTATGGAAGCATACATATCGGCACTGTCGGTCTCGACAAAAATATCTTTACCTTTCACGTGCACATTGGCCTCAGCCTTCTGCTTAAGCTTTTCCACTGACAGGATCACGCTGACATCAATAACATGGTCGAAATGACGCGTGACCTTGCTCATCTTTGAAGTGACATAATCACGCAAGGAGGGGGTAATTTCCACGTGGTGACCGGTAAGATTAAGATTCATCATGCCTCCTGGACTTGGGGTTAAAATGATTTACGAAGATTAACGGGAGGAATCTGAATGGACTCCCGATATTTTGCGACAGTACGACGAGCAACCACAATGCCTTGCTGTCCCAGAATTTCTGAAATTTGACTATCGCTCAATGGTTTTTTTGCATTTTCAGCATTTACCATTTGCTTGATCAGCGCGCGAATTGCGGTGGCTGAGCAGGCGCCACCGGTATCGGTCGCCACGTGACTGCCAAAAAAATACTTTAACTCGAATATACCACGCGGCGTACGCATAAATTTCTGAGTGGTCACACGCGAAATTGTGGACTCATGCAACTCGAGCTCGTCCGCAATTTCCCGCAACACCAGTGGACGCATGGCGACTGCGCCGTGCTCAAAGAACTGTCGCTGGCGATCGACGACGGCAGAGGAGACTTTCAATATGGTGGCGAAACGCTGATGTACATTTTTGATGAGCCATTTGGCTTCATGTAATTGACTGGCAAGCCGGCGCGCAGAATCATCATGACTCCGTTTAAGGATATCAGCATAGAGGCGGTTGATCTTGAGGCGCGGCATTGCCTCCGGGTTAAGACTGGCTACCCACGAACCACTGATCTTTGTCACAACTACGTCAGGGATAATGTAACGCGCCACCGTCGAACTGAATGCCGTACCCGGTCTCGGATTTAAGTGAGTGATAAGATGCTGAACTGAACGCAGGCATTCGTCGTCGCAATGCAGCAACTTTTTGATTGTGCAGAAATCCCGTGACGCCAGGCTATCGAGATGGCTGTCAACCAGAAGCACCGCGCGGTCACGAAAGGGCGTATCTTCCGGCAGAGCACGCAATTGCATGATCAGGCATTCCCTCAAATTACGCGCGCCCACACCAGGCGGGTCAAGATGCTGCAAATATTCAAGGGCGATGCGCAGAACATCGATATCTATTTCAAGCTCGGGCGGCAACAGGCTCACGAGTTCTTCCAGATCCTGAGCGAGGTAGCCGTCGTCATTCAGGCTGTCGATCAGTAAGCCCACGATTCGTCTGTCGCGCTCGCCGATCTGGCTCAGGCTGAGTTGCGAGTTAAGATGCTCACGTAAACTGGGAGGCTCCGCCGCCTGCTGCGGAAAATCGCGCTCATCATCCTCATCACGCGTGTTGCGAAAAACGCCATCGTCGCCGAACCAGTCCGATTCATCGGCCAAGCTATTTGTTGTGCCAGGATCGCTCTCGGCAGCGGGCATCTCTGTTATGGTTTCACCGGAGATTTCCAGTAAATCCGGGGCTAGCGGCTCTGCCGGGCTATCGAGGAGAGTAGCCCGATATTCAGTGACATCGTTACCTATGCCGTCATCCAGTTCCAGCAGAGGATTTTCCTGCACGATGCGCTCGATCTCCTGGTTCAGTTCAACCGTGGAAAGCTGTAGCAACCGTATGGATTGCTGCAGTTGGGGAGTAAGCGTCAAGTGCTGCGACAGCTTAAACTGGAGAGTAGGCTTCATAATATGAAAAAACAACGGTAAAGCCGGATTCGCGTAAATCGAATCTTTATTTTCACAGCCGGAAATGTTCTCCCAGATATACTTTTCTCACCTTTTCATTATAGATGATTTCATCAGGCTTACCGCTAGCCAGCACTGTACCGTCACTGATGATGTAGGCGCGGTCACAAATCCCTAGTGTTTCCCTGACGTTATGGTCAGTAATGAGAACACCGATGTCGCGTTCTTTGAGGAACTGGATAATTTTCTGGATATCCAGTACGGCAATGGGATCCACCCCGGCAAAAGGCTCGTCCAGCAGAATGAACCGTGGCTGAGTCGCGAGTGCCCTGGCAATCTCCACACGGCGGCGCTCACCGCCGGACAAACTGATACCCTGGCTGGTGCGGATATGGCTGATGTGTAGATCATGCAGCAGACCGTCCAGACGCTGCTGCATTTCATCGGCTGTGTAATTCTTCAATTCCAGCACTGCGCGAATATTGTCAGCTACAGAAAGCCGCCTGAAAATTGAAGCTTCCTGCGGCAGATAGCTCAAGCCCAGGCGTGCGCGTTGATGAATCGGCAACTGAGTTAAATCCCGCTCATCCAGATATATACCACCGCCATCCAGAGGCACCAATCCCACCATCATGTAAAAACAAGTGGTTTTTCCGGCACCATTAGGCCCTAGCAGGCCGACTACTTCGCCACTATTGACGGAAAGCGACACGTCCTGCACAACCGTGCGAGATTTGTAACGCTTTTTTAGATTACTCGCTCTTAACTCGCTCATTTCAGGGACGTCATTGCGACGCTACGGACTCTCATCCTTCAGTTTTTGCTCTTTTTTCTTCGGCTGAATCACCGCCCGCACTCGCCCATCGGCATTTGTTTGAGTACTCGTCCCATTATTGTTGCTCGTGACCTGAAAAAATTCATTGATGGCATCGTAGGAAATATAATCTCCGTGAACTTCATCCTGCCCTCTTTTCAATGTTGCTTTCTTGAAGAACTGGACTTTGTCAGCCTTGCCATCATATTCCATACGTTCACTCCAGCCCTCGATGTAGTCATCCATGCCGTCGCGCTTCTGCCGAAAACTAGCGAGATTACCGAAAGCAGTGGCATATTGAAAACCGTTGGCATCTTCTTTCACTGTCATCTTGTCAGCGCGGATGACCAACGTACCTTGGGTGAACACTACGTTGCCGGTAAATGTGGCAAGCTTGTTGGCATCCTGCACGGTGGCCTGATCGGCCTCCAGATGGATGGGTTTGTCGCGATCCGCGCGCTCAGCCAGTACCGGTCGCGTAAATAACATGGCTGCCATGGCCAAAATAACTATGACGAAAAATGATTTCATGCCCGTTTCGCGGATGTGCTCATGCATGACGGGAAATACGTGTAATGCGCCTGACGCACTACACTAACGCGCTTTGGCATGAACAACCCTGACCTGTGACAACAACCGGGTAACCTGGGTACGGTTACTGACTTCCATACCGACCGCTTTGATGACCGCATTCGCTTCGGTGATAACCACAGGCCTATCAGTTTTGGCGATGCCATCATCAGGAAGGAGATGCAAAAAACTGGTAGTCATGGCTGTCTCTCCCCGGCCTTTACCCGCACTCCGCAGTACCCTGACGTTACCCGTTAGATAGATGTCCTCACCGTTGGCGGACATCTTCGCCTGGTCCGCGTCCACTTGCATCGCCGGTTTGCCGGGCTCGGTGTTGATAAAACGGGGGTGTTCCAGATCAGTGGTATCGTCGTCCGGATAATGCAGCATTCTTTTTGCGGAAAGTAAGTGCCGCGAAATGCCATCACGATCCATGCGAACCGCCGAGAAATTTTCTATCATATAATCAGGCGCGCCGCGGCGCGAACCCTCGTCCTGGACCGAAGAGGGCGCCCGTGCTGACTGGTTCACCCAGAACAACAGTGCCGCCAGCAAGGCGAGCAGGAGGAGAGGAAATCCGGAAAGCAGCCGGCTGATCATTTAAGGTACATCGCCAATTGGGTTTCCAGCGTATCCTGCGCCTGCATTATCATTTCACAGATCTCTCGTGCCGCACCACGCCCGCCTTCAAGACAAGTAACATAATGTGCGTGCTTTTTCACCAGCGCGGGGGCGGCCGGCACACAAATGGCCAGACCGCAACGTAACATTACCGGTAAATCTATCAGGTCATCACCCACGTAGGCGCAGGCGGAAGCATCCAGTTCCAGTTTCTTCAACAGCGCTTCGAATGCGGGCAGTTTGTTTTTCGCGCCCTGATAAACAAGCGTAACGCCCCAATCTTTTGCTTTTAAATCCACGCAGCGGGATTCTCTACCAGTGATGATAGCAATTTTGACTCCGCTCGCCTTAAGCATTTTTATTCCGTGACCGTCGTGGCTATTAAACGCTTTGATCTCCTCACCGCTATCCGTAAGATAGAGACTTCCGTCCGTAAGCACTCCGTCCACGTCGAAGATAACTGCGCGGATTTTTTTCGCCCTTTCGAGTATATGTTGCATCGATATTCCAATGGCAGATCGCCAGGGGATGGCTGAAATCTAATTGAGAAACCCTGAATAGGCCCCGTGGAGCGCATTGCTGGCACAGGTAAAGCCAGCATATGTCCGGCAGTATCCTGACGATAGTAACGCCACGGCCCTCACGGAACCCGATACTGATTCCGCTAGGACAGCGATTTTAGAAGCTCCATCAATTGCGGGAATAGGTCGCGGGACTTACTCAAAGTTCCTGACACCTGCCTCATCAATTTTTAGGCAACGGAAATACTACCGACTCAACTACGCCGCTGAGTTCCTCTACCACTACTTCCCTGCCAGCTTGCCCGGCTCCGATCTGCCTGAGGCGTGATATGACTTCCTGCACGAGTACTTCCGGTGCGGAGGCGCCAGCGGTAATGCCGATCCGGCTCTTTTCCTCCAGCCAGCTTTCCTGCAATTGCTCGGCGCGATCTATCATAAACGCATCCACACCGGCGTTTCGTGCGACTTCACACAGCCGATTGGAGTTGGAACTATTGGGTGAACCCACGACAATCACCAGATCGCACTGCTTTACCATCATTTTGACCGCATCCTGGCGATTTTGCGTGGCATAGCAAATATCGTCCTTCTTCGGTCCGGTGATTTTTGGAAAACGCTTCTTCAAGGCCTTGATAATCCGCGTTGCATCATCCACCGACAATGTGGTTTGAGTGACATAGGCCAGATGAGTCGGATCTTTAACCTGCAAATTGTCGACATCTTCTTCTGTTTCCACCAGGTACATGCAAGGACCATCCCCTTCAGCCTGGCCCATGGTGCCTTCCACCTCCGGATGACCCTGGTGACCGATCATGATGATTTCCCTACCCTGCTCGCGCATCTTTGCCACTTCAATATGAACTTTGGTCACCAGCGGGCAGGTGGCATCGAATACCTTAAACTGTTGCGCCTCGGCTTCTCGCCGCACCTCATGGGAAACACCGTGAGCACTAAAGATCAGGATACTGCCGACGGGCACTTCATCGAGATTCTCGACAAATACCGCTCCTTTTTTTTCCAGATTTTCTACCACGAAACGGTTATGCACCACCTCGTGGCGCACGTAAATCGGTGCCCCATGCATGGTCAGCGCCCGCTCGACAATCTCGATCGCGCGATCCACGCCGGCGCAAAAACCTCTGGGATTTGCAAGCAACACTTTGATCATTGGTCGTTCTCCATAAAAACTATTTTCGTTTGAGCGCCGATACGGTGTGTTTTCCAACGCGCACTCCTTCCCACATATGCAATAGTGTACTTTAATCCATGATAAAAGCCGATGAATCATTATACTAGCAGCCTGCCGGACTTGAAGGAAATCGGCTGCAAAAGTGCTATTTTTTCGCTTCAATGTTCAAGTCAGTCCTCAGCCTGACCGAACCTCCTCCAGCTGCGCGCATACTTTTTTTGCCGCCTCCAAAATGCGTGGTGTCTGGCGGTGCATGAGATCCGGATGCACAAAAAATAAATGAT
>JBKJYB010000135.1:0-4863 GCA_046716045.1 Nitrosospira sp. | reverse complement strand
TGGGGTACCAGAATGATAAGAAAACTCGCTGCAATTATCGGCGTCATGTTTATTGCGCCCGCTCAAGCAATACCCCTGGATACGGCCAGCTGGACCCATTGGACATCAACAGCCAACGGCAACTTTGTTCAGGGATCAAACACAATCAATGTGACTTACACTGGGAGCGTGTTCGGAGTGGATTATGGTTCTTATATTTATAATGTTCCCGCTTCGTTTACCAGTGCCGACGTGACAAATACTCCGGAAACAAACGGAACGCTCCTCATGACCGGCGGTACAAACGGAATAAACGGTTTTCATTTCTCCCAGGCGGTGGTGAACCCCATCATAAGTCTCTTTAGCGTCGGACAATCAGGTTTACCTGTCACGTTCAATTTTCTGAACGACCCGATATTGAGCATAGTAAGCCAGGGCGCGGGTAATTGGGGCGGCGGTTTGCTCACCCAGAATGGCAACTCCATCACCGGTTGGGAAGGTAATGGACTGCTCAAGTTTACCGGAACTTACACCGATATCCACTTCACGACACCTGATTATGAGTATTTTTATGGTGCCACTGTCGGCGCGGTCGATGCTATACCGGCGACAAATGTTGTTCCGGAACCCGCCACATATGCGTTGATTTTGGGAGGCTTGGGACTGGTGGGCTGGACAACGCGTCGAAAAAAGCAGCGCATCAATCCCATTTAGACATTTTTTGGGCAGAGCTTTGATTGGAGTGCGCGAACACCTCATCTATTCTTTAATGAGCTCCTGAATAAATCTTTGAGATTGCCAGCAATGCGCGTCTCAGAAGATTTATTCAGAGTTTTTCTTTATTCTCATTTGCACTTACGCTGGGTAAAATACTGTGAAATCAGCCTGAGGAGTAAAATTGCCAGGTGCATCCGCCAATCAAGACACCGTTGTGCTTGTGCATGGCCTGTGGATGCATGGCTGGGTGATGAGAATGATGGGAAGGCGGTTGCGGCGCTGCGGTTTCCATCCTGTCTTTTTTTCCTATCCCTCCATGCGCAACTCGCTGTCGCAAAACGCGTTATTGCTGTCACATTTTGTTGCGAATATTGCCGCGCCGCGCATACATTTTATCGGTCATAGCCTGGGCGGTCTTTTGGCGCTCCAGATGCTTGCGGAATATCCCGATCGACGAGTGGACCGCGTTATACTGGCGGGAAGTCCCTATAGCGGCAGTTGCGTGGCAACGAGGCTTTCACGCAGCGCGCCAGGACGATACATTCTCGGACGCAGCATGCGGCAGTGGTTGGGTCAGGCGATTCCCGAGTGGAACGACCAATACGAACTCGGAGTGATCGCGGGCCGCAGGAGCATGGGCGGCGGCAGGCTGATATCCCGGTTGCCGCATCCCAATGACGGCGTCGTGACGGTTGAAGAAACGAGGATGCCGGGTGCAAGCGACGAGATAGTGCTCAACGTGAGTCACTCCGGGATGCTTCTGTCCATCGCGTTGACCCGTCAGGCATGTTCATTTTTGAGGTCCGGTCATTTTTTGCACCATTCGGCATTATTGTCCTAAAATCCAGTAGATGCCTCCTTGTTTCCCGCCCATTTTTCTGCGAATTGTCCAGATAATGCCATGACCCGTAAATTCTTGAACTTCACTTTTTGGTGAATTCGCCCCAGCACCGTTCAACAACCAGGCTCAGCATCATGACTTTGCAAAGTTCGCGCGCATTAAAGCTAAGTGTTGCCGCGGGTCTTGCCGTTCTGCTCGGAGGTTGCGCCAATCTCGGTTATTACGCACAAGCGGTGGATGGCCATCTTGATATCCGGCACCGCACCCGGCCCATCGTTGCGCTTATCGCCGATCCCGGCGCTAACGAAGCATTGAAACGCTCCCTCACCACTGTGGTCAAGCTGCGCGAGTTTGCTATCGGAGAACTTAAACTCCCTGATAATCAGAGTTTTACGACTTACGCTGACATTGGCCGCCCCTACGCGATCTGGAATGTATCCGCCGCCCCGGAGCTATCCCTGGAGCTTGAGAAATGGTGTTTCGTGGCGGCCGGCTGTGTCAGTTACCGCGGTTTTTTCTCCAAAATCGAGGCAGAACGCTTTGCTGAGGAACTCAGAACAAAAGGTTATGACGTAACGGTAGGCGGGGTGCGCGCCTACTCCACGCTGGGCTGGTTCAAGGAGCCCATACTCAATACCTTCCTGGGCTATTCTGATACGGAACTCGCCCAGCTGATATTTCACGAGCTTGCCCATCAAGTGGTGTATGTGCGCGATGACAGCACCTTCAATGAATCCTTTGCAACCGCGGTCGAACTGGAGGGCATAGGCCGCTGGCTGGGCAATAACGGGACAGATGAACAGCGGGCGTCATTTGACGCGGCACAAAAAAGGAAAGCCGTTTCCACTGAAGTAATGCTGGACTATCGCAAAAGGCTGGAAGCACTTTTTGCCTCCGGCCTGAGCATCACGGAAAAACGTGCGTCCAAGGCAAGCATTTTTGCCGAGCTGCGCGAAAAACTCTCCGGATTGCAGACCACCAAGGCCGGAGCCAGCAATTATGACCGATGGCTGGCGCAGCATCTCAATAATGCGTATCTCGCCTCGATCTCTACCTATACACGCCTGGTGCCCGCGTTTCAGGCGCTTCTTGCGCAGCAGAATGGAGATATTGGCCAGTTTTATGAGACGGTAAAAGAAATAAGTAATTTGCCGGAGTCAGAACGGGCTTCGTTACTGCACAAGGCGGAGTCGAGTAGCCAGACTACCGCCAATTCAGCCCCGTAGAACTTCCAGGCCGGTGGAACTATGCGCTGGTAACCAATGCAGGGTGAAGAAGTTCTATATCGTGGATATGACGGCCTTGGTGCGGTGGCGAATAGGCACTATAGCTTGAAATAACAGCGGGCTCCAGGTAACCCGTGATTTGTTCAAGATCCGATAGCCTGAGCCCTTGGCGAACAAGATACGCGATATAGCTGTGCCGAATTGCTGCGGCAGTAATTTCCTGGGGATCGGGCAAACCCGAATCCACCGCAGCGCAAACCAAAGCGGCGGAAAGATCGATCCGCAATCCCGGATCATCCGGATTCCACGCGGGGTGGCCGCCAGATTGCTCGAATAATGATTTAAGCGCCCCGCTTAGAGGAATGGTTCTTGGCGTTTTTCCGGTAACGAAGATTGTTGCCGCCTGCGGATCGATTTGATCCGGTTGCAAAGCGGCGGCTTCATCAACACTCAGACCACTGAGTAATAGGCCGATCAGCTGCCTTGCCTTAAGATTTGAAGCATTGAGTAAAATTCTCAGTTGATGACTGGAAAGTTCTCTGGACGAAGGGCTCACGAGAGCATTGTTGGTCTTATGGCTTAATGGAATGGGCTCGGCCTGGGGATAATTAGCCAGTTCCCGGTCAGCGGAGGGATAATTATGTATCCCGAAAACCGCTATCGGCGATGGTTGCTCTTCCTTCTTATGCGTTAAATACTCGAAAATCCAGACGCTAAAAAGACCCAGCAGTAAAGAGCTCACTATTGCTATCAGGGCATCACGGCCATAATCCGGCCTCACCGGGTTCCTGGATTCGTATGCCCGGCTAATGACCGTTACCTGCGGATATTTTTCCTTTTGCCCGGTTTTGACCTGCACCAACCGCTCCTGCGTTTCACGGTAGAGTTTTTCCAGGCTTTCCAGATCGGTTTTTAATGCATCATGCTTTGCAAATTTTGTGGTAAAAGCCGATGCCTGATGCTTATGCTCATTCAGTTGAATGCGAATTTCCCTTGCAGTCTGTTGCGCGGCGGCATACGTAACTTCCGCATCGGCCAGTACAACGTCTTTACCTTCCCGGCGCTTACCTTTAATTGCCGTTTCCAGGTCTTTGATTTGTTCCGGAATAAATTTAAATTCGGGATGCAAATTTATATACTCACGGGTAAATTTCTTATCCAGATCCGCCAGCTTCTCGCGTAAATCCTGAAGCCGCAGTTCAAGCTGGAGCAAGCTGCCCTTCTCGTCAGCCGGAACAACCGCCTTGCCTCGGGAAATGGCGGATTTTATAGCATCTACATTCGCTCTGGCCTTGACTTCATCTTCACTGGCTTTGTTAAGCGAGTCGGTCAAACCCTTAAGACGGGCTAACGCCTCATTCTCCTCTCGTCCGACAGAGGAAATATCATGGGTTATTCTGAAAGTCTCCAGCCCCGCGCGGGCAGAATCAACTTTATCAGCCAGGCCATTCAGCTCGTCTTCAAGAATACGGGTCGTATCGCTCGTCAGTCGTTTGACTTCTTCATTCCGCGCGTCAAGATAAACATTTATCCACGTGTTGATGAGCATCGGCAAGAACTTCGGATCGGAATCTTCCGCCTGTATTTCAACGAGATTGGTTTCGGAGAGTGGTTCGACATGCAGTAGGTCCTGTATATCGGATGTTGTGAGATGCAGCAGGGATTTGTCGGCGGCTTTAAGCCGCGACAAGGTTTCCGCGATCAGTTCATGCCCCAGCAAAATCTGTCTTTGAATAGCGACATGCTGAATATCCGGATCGCCGCTTTCCCGGTCAATTGCGGTCATTGCCGAGGTTAACAATGTCGCGCTGCTGCGGTAAATGGCGGGACGGCTATAGTCGTAAACCAAGCCGATGGTGGCGCTGATTAAAAAGACAATACTGAAAATACTGAATCTGCGCGATCGATACCAGGGCTTCCCATTCGTGCCGGCAGACGAATAGAAACCTCGAGGTGCGCGCATATCAGCTCTGCTTTTCATAACCGGGCTAGACCCAGGTCCCTGATATCTTCAATTGCCATACTTGAATTAATGACCATAACCAGCAATCAGTCTGAGATGAGCAGTTTGGCATGGCCTTTTGACGTGCCTGGTATTAA
>JBKJYB010000134.1:0-5673 GCA_046716045.1 Nitrosospira sp. | reverse complement strand
TCGCGCCGCGTGAGCTTCTTCTTAGTGCTGTATTCGGCCTCGGAAAAACTCATTTGTTGATTCGTCATGGTAGCCTTGCGCATGGGTCAGTCGAAATTATTGATGCTCATTTATTAACGTCCCAAGCCTCTGCGTGGTTGTCAAAACGGATGAATAAATCGGCGTTTCCTTAGGCCAATCTCTCGTCAAATTTAACAGCGAGTTTTTCAACAGAATAAGCCAGGATTGGTCAGTCAACTCAAGTACCGCATCACACCCATCGAAATGCCTATAAATGAAACTCCTCTCATAATACGAAGGAACTCATTACGGATGTCAATCAAAATGCCAAACACGCCATGTTCCTTGAAACAAAGGCAAACTCACCGGCCAAATACCCGGTAAAGTTGAAGTGTTATACAGGCTAGTGCCAGTTTGTTTCTGCGAAGAGATCTGATGAGGCATATACTCAATCAAATAGTGCTCAAGGAGAACATCGTGCTTCAAAAATCGATACTGGCCCTGCTGTTCATCCTGTCTGGAAATCTCGCGTATGCCGGCGCACAGCCCCCGCGCGGCGCCACACGCGGCGAGTTATTGTACTCAACGCATTGCATCACCTGTCACAGCGCCCAGGTTCATTGGCGGGGCAAGAAACTCGCCACGGACTGGATAAGCCTTAAGGGAGAGGTGCGCCGCTGGCAGGAAGTATCGGGGCTTGGGTGGGTTGAAGACGACATTGCGGAGGTCGCTCGCTACCTGAATGCCCTCTATTACCACTATCCCAAGCGAGACTGACCGGGAGCTACTGAATTGCCGGTCGACACAGTACACAGTATATGGGTGGGTTTAAATATGAGTTCCTATAAAAGCGGGAAGTTATGACATCCTATGAGTGTAAACGACGGCAGTTCCTGCAGTATGCTTTGGCCGGAACCATGGCCGCATTGCCCGGTTTTGCGTTAGCCGAAGACAAGCGCATTTTAAATACGAAGCCGAATCCGGCATTCAAGACGGATGTGGAATTCGAATTCACCACACGAATAGCCGAGGTCCCAATTTTGGCAGGCGCTCATACGAGCGTCTTCAAATATGATGGCAAGGTACTGAAAGGTCCTAAAACGGCGTTGAAAACCATGCCGGGCTATCTGGGACCGATTCTGAATCTTGCGCACGGGCAAAAAGTCCGGATATTTTTTTACAATAAACTGCCCGAACCATCCATTATGCACTGGCACGGCATGCATGTGCCGCAGAAAATGGATGGGCATCCCATGTACGCGATAGAGCCGGGCGAAAGATACGTATATGAGTTTGAGGTAAAAAATCCCGCCGGAACAAACTGGTATCATGCCCATACTCACGAAATGACCGCGACGCAGGTCTATCGTGGCCAGGCCGGATTGATCACGATTACCGACGAGCAGGAGCAGAAACTGGGGCTGCCCGATGGAGAATATGATATTCCCCTCACGATCCAGGATCGGCGATTCACCGCCGGCAATCAGTTGCAATACATATTCGGTATGCGCGAAAGAATGACCGGTTTCCTCGGGGATACCATTCTGGTTAATGGACAGGCAAGCAGCGTCATTCCGGTAAAGACCCGGGCCTATCGCTTGCGCGTGTTCAATGGGTCGAATTCGAGGATCTATAAGCTGGGCTGGGACGATGGCACGCCGCTCACCGCCATTGGAACCGATGGCGGATTGCTGGAAGCGCCCGAGACCTATCCGTACATCATGCTTGCACCGGCTGAACGCGTCGAATTATGGGTCGATTTCAGCGGCCGCAAGCCCGGAACCGATCTGATGCTGCGTAGTCTCGAATATGACATGTCCCATATGGGCGGCATGGGGATGGGCCGGGGAAGGGGCGGCATGGGCGGAGGCATGGGTGGCGGCGGCATGATGCGGGGTGGATTAGCCCAGGGCGCGGCCTTTCCGATAGTCGCTTTCCATATGGCCGGGAAGGTCAGCGAATCGCCGAAGCTGCCGCAGAGTCTGGTCAAAATGCGCAAGTTGACGGAACGTGACGTATCGAATCCGGATCGGCTTGTCCCGATTGCCGCCAGCATGGGCCATATGTCGCCTCAACTGAATGGCAGATCTTTTGAGATGGATGAGGTGATGGATATTGAAAAAATACCTGTGAATACCATCCAGAAGATTCGCATTTCCAACGAGCACGGATCGATGGGGGATGGCATGGGCATGGGAGGAATGGGGAAAGGAGGAATGGGTGGCATGGGCGGCATGGGCATGATGATGTCGATGCCGCATCCCATCCATCTGCATGGTCAGCAGTTCCGGGTTGTTTCGCGCACCTTGACGGATCAGGATAACAGCAGCTATGCCACGGTCCGGGACGGCTTCATCAAAAGTGGCTGGAAAGACACGGTATTGGTCATGCCCGGCGAGGAGATTGATATCATCAAGCCGTTTGAACACTACACCGGGCTGTTTCTTTATCACTGCCACAATCTGGAGCACGAGGATCTGGGCATGATGCGCAACTTTCATGTAAGTTGAGTACCCTTCAATTCCGAAGCCATTCCTAAGGAAACTCCTTATGTTCCCAATAAAGCAAATAATGGTCGCTACCGACATGTCTCCATTTGCAAGCCATGCCGAAGCACGGGCCGCCCTGTTGGCACATAAATTGGGCAGCGAATCGCTGCATGTGCTACATGTTATCGATAATCTTGCGCTGGAAGCACTACGTCATCTGGACCTGCCCCCGCTGGAAACAGAGCAACGATTGATGGAGTCATCGCACATGCAATTGGCCGGAATCGAACATAAGCTTTCAGAAAAATACGGGATTCAGGTGACGACGACGACACTGAATGTAGGGCGCGCTTATAGCGAAATTATCCGTTACGCCGAATTGCTTGATGTGGACCTGGTCGTGCTGGGGGTTCACGGCGGTGGTTTTGTGCGAGATCTGTTTGTCGGTTCCACCGTCGATAAAGTACTGCGCAAGTTGACCCGGCCGCTATTGATTGTCAAGCGTGAACCTGAAGTACCGTACCAGAAGATATTGATCCCCGCGGATTTCTCCCACTCTTCCGTACGGGCTATGAAATTTGCCATGCGCATCGCCCCGCATGCACATATTACTGCGTTGCATGCGTTCGAAGTGCCGCTCCACGCGAAGTTACATTCTGCTGGTATCGACTATAAACTGATGCAGTTTTACGAGGCGGAAGTTCACGCACAAAAAAAAATGGAGATGCGCCGATTTGTTTCCGAACTGGAGACTTCTGGTATTTCGGTGACCGGCATTGTAGAACAGGGCGCTGCGTTTGACGTAATCCGTAAAAAAACGGAAGCGCTTGCAGCCGATCTGATCATCATTGGTAAACATGGCCAGTCCGAACTGGACGAAATGCTGCTTGGCGGTGTAACAATGCGCGTAATACGAGATACGGATTGCGACGTGCTTGTGGTAGGTTGACAGTCCTGCTATGACGCTTGCAGTACGCTCGTCGATAAGGTGAGACAGGGCTGATCCTGACAGTTCTCCGAGAAAATGATGAGTGAGCATGAGAATAATCATCCGATAGGGGGTAGCGTGATCCGCTACGCCTGTATCATCCATGCGGGAAGAAACCTTGAAATCGTTGACAGAATCTGAAGCTACTGCTCCAGGACAGAATTGAAATTTGGTGTTCAGCCTTGGGACGAGACCAATAACGCGGTCAACCCCATGCGGCAAGCGTAAGCGAAGAGGAGGAAATGCATTTGTCAATCATTCCGACTTCCTTGTAGTAGCCGAATTTTATGCTATTGTGAAACAGCGGTCCTTTAACGCGTATTTAACACCATGTATTTTCTCGTTTTAACTATTTGGCAGATGGAGATACCGTGGCAGATTTAGTCAACGAGCTCAGACAACACGCTCTTATGTATGCGAACGAAATCAGGAAATCCAATGCAGAGAAATCTGTCGTGCACCGTGCATACGGGCGAATTAAGACGCTCGTTGGCAATAATTGTCCGATATGTTGGTTAAAGAGCGAAAAGGCATCTGCGTTGGAAGTTACGGCCCATGCTCGCGAGGTAGACATATACAAATGCAGGGAATGTGGGTTTAGTGGTGCATTCTCGAAAATGACATGAACTGATTGAAATCCTTCCCAACGCATAGCGCTTGCTAGCCGATTCGATTAAATCGTGTCTTTCCAACTCGGCCGTCAATTCTCCCATCTTTCTCTCCCGATTGCCTCGAGTGTCGTATACTTTCGTCATATTTCAATTACAGCAGCATCTCGGCATTCCAGATGGTATCGAATTGCGCGCGGTACCCGATGCTTACACCGAAATAGCGCAGCAACAGCTTTAACGATTAAGGGCGTTGGCCGCATCTACCAGCAAACCTTCGTTGATACCTGCTCCAAGTGGCCTGGAACGATAAAATTACATCACTGAACAGTTGAATCTGATTTGACAACCGCATCTAGTCAAATCGAGTAACTATCAGATGAAGTCGCATACTACACTTTAAACCTAATCTGATAAACCTTACCTATCTTTTGTCAGCTTATAAATTCCTGTCGATATATTGGACAGGGCTTCTTCACTCTAGGGTTCCATATGCGCGGATTACCATCTAAGTTCAAACAGACAATTTCATCCCATTTGGGGGCCGTAAACCTGTGGGTGTTTGTATCAGGCCTTTGTTTATCTACTGCGATTCTGGCGCAGGGCACTAAATCAGGAGAGCAGGTATATAACGAAGTATGTTTTGTCTGCCATGCAACAGGGGTACAAAACGCACCGAAGTTTGGAGACAAAGCGGCCTGGTCTCCCCTTTTCAAGGAGGGACAATACGTTGTCACGGCTCACGGATGGGTTGGCCAAGGCGGCATGCCTCCCAGAGGAGGAAAAACTGATCTCTCTCTTGATGAGTTCGCGCGTGCCGTGGTCTATATGGCGCGCGCATCGGGAGGAAACTGGAAAGATCCCGATGCGGCGATGCTGGATCGCATCAGAAAAGAAGAAAAGAAACGCATCGAGGAACTGAAAGCAAAGAAATAAGCTGGCGCATCTGCTTTGCCGATCCATTTAAATCCCGGCAAATTTTTATATCTTCCAGAACGATGATTATGGTTGATCCTAACCGTGCGGATGAGAGAATCAATCGAATCCTGGTTTAATTGGCAAAATTGCCCGAAAGCGTTGCCAATGCTTGCTTCTAGCCGATTTGCCCCAAATGAGGAGCAACTGGCATTTCTGTTTTCAGGCTAATTGATAAGGCGACGACTCCGGTGCCGGTGCTGGTGCAAACCGTCGTATGGCAAATCGTGCCGAGACAACTGATTGCGCGCCATTCCGCGGAGCGGATTAGTCAACAATTGTCACCCGCCTCTCCTCGTTACAGTCGCTTTGTTACTTTCATGATTCCCTGATCCTCGCTGATTTCAGTCGAGAAACCCAGGCGATTCATGAGCTTGAGCATATTGTGATTGTTGTTCAACACCTCGCCCTCAATTGTCTTCAATCCTTGTTCACGCGCGGCCTCCATCAGCGAAATCATGAGTTTTTGTCCCAATCCTTTGCCTGTGACGTTGTCGGCCACCACCAGTGCGAATTTACAGGATGTCCCATCCGGGTTGATTGCATAACGGGCGACGCCCAATGCGGTTTCCTTGTCCTGTTCCTGGGTCACGGCGATCAGCGCCATTTCTCT
>JBKJYB010000133.1:0-2554 GCA_046716045.1 Nitrosospira sp. | reverse complement strand
GGAATTCAACTCGCTGGAAGCAGAACGCAAAACGCTTCAGACTCGCACCCAGGAACTGCAAGCGCGGCGTAACGCCGTCTCCAGACAGATTGGCAATGCCAAAGGCAGAGGTGAGGATGTTACCGCTATCCTGGCGGAGGTGGATAATCTCGGCGACGAACTGAAACAGGCTGAAGTTCAGCTTGAACAAACTCAAGCCGCATTGCAGCACATATTGCTGCAAATTCCCAACCTGCCGCATGCCAGCGTACCGGAAGGCGCGAGCGAAGCCGATAATCGAGAGATACGCAGTTGGGGAACGCCGCGCGCGTTCGAGTTTGTGGTGAGGGACCATGTGAGCATTGGCGAGAGTCTGGGTTTACTCGATCTTCCGGCCGCCGCAAAACTCAGTGGAGCGCGCTTCAGCCTGATGACAGGCGGACTGGCACGCCTTCATCGCGCGCTTGCGCAGTTCATGCTGGATACACATACGCGGGAGCATGGTTACACTGAGGCCTACGTGCCGTACCTGGTCAATGCGGAAAGTTTGCGGGGCACCGGGCAACTGCCAAAGTTCAAGGAGGATTTATTCGAGATTCCCCGGCGAAGATTCATACCGACGGAACGTCTTTCCCAGAATCGGAGTTATCAAAGGGGTTCGCCAGGCGATCCATTGTTTACGCCTGAAAATGATAACTTATACTTGATCCCTACTGCCGAAGTTCCGCTAACCAACATTGTATGTGATCAGATCATTGCTTTCGAATCACTTCCCATTAAGCTCACCGCGCATACGCCATGTTTCCGCTCCGAAGCGGGCAGCTATGGCAAGGACACGCGTGGTTTGATTCGCCAGCATCAGTTCGACAAGGTGGAGCTGGTGCAGATTGTGCATCCGCAACAATCCTATGAAGCGCTGGAGGAACTTACCGGTCACGCTGAAAAAATTCTTCAAAAACTGGAGTTGCCTTATCGCGTAATGGTGCTGTGTACCGCGGACATGGGTTTTTCAGCGGCCAAGACTTACGACATCGAAGTATGGCTGCCCGCGCAAAATGCCTATCGCGAAATTTCGTCATGCAGTAACTGCGAGGCATTTCAGGCACGGCGTATGCGAGCACGCTTCCGCAATGAGAAAAGCAAGCCGGAACTATTGCATACTCTCAATGGCTCAGGGCTGGCGGTAGGACGAACGCTGGTGGCGATTCTTGAAAACTTTCAGAATGCCGATGGCAGCTTGTCGATTCCCAAGGCCCTGCAGCCCTACATGGGCGGTCTTGACCGGATCGCGCGCAAACCGGAAAAGTAAATCACACATCAATTATCCTATCATTCAAGGAGGTTTTACCATGCAGAAGAAAACTGGGGGCGGAGCGGCTCATGACGCAACTGCGGACATCTCCGCGCTCGAGGCTGAGGTACGCAGCACTATTGCACAGGGGGATAATGTTCAGCAGGCGGTTCGGGATCTGACCGTCAAAGCACTCAGCACGCAAAACCGGGATCTTGAATCCCTGCGGCGCATCATGACAGCGGTGATGCAAGGCGTCCATGATGGAGCGGAGCAAAAGCTGCAACACACGTCCGTACACACGCATACAGCGCTGACCCCGATCCGGGACGCGGTTGCCGGACTGGATACCGCGCTGGCACAGTTTGCCGAAACGTCGAAGCTGGCTTTGGAGGAAGCGGCAGGCCGCGCGCAGAAATTTTCCAACGAGGAACTCACCCGAGTGCGCGCCGAACTGGAAAGCGTCGAAAACCTTTTCCTCGAAACCGTGCAGGCATCGGCTTCCACCGCCCAGAAAGTGGTATCGGAAACCTTGCACGATTTGGTCGCGCACGCGAAGCGCAATGGAACCGCTGTCGGTTCCCAGTTGAAGGACACTCTTGCGGCATTTAACCACGAGATAACCTCGGCCGGTCAGACCCGATTTGAGGCGGGCCTGCAATTGACTCACGCCATCACTGATCTCATGCGCCAAGTGGCCGCTGGCTTATTCACCGGCATCGCAGAGCGGGTTAAGCCAGATGATAAGGCTAAGAAGCCAGGCTAGCCTGTTTCCCATCAGACGCTGCATCCATCCTCGTCACAAACAGTATTTTCGCTGCTTGTCCCAGCCGCTGCGGGTATGGCCGCGGATTCATCGACTTTGATTTCTTCGGAGAGCAATGCGCCAATCGAGAATCCTACCGAGAGATCGCTCACATGCCCGAATTTATGCAAGCGGATGCGTCCGGCTTTGTCGATCAGGATAAGGGTCGGCGTCCCTTGCATCTGGTATGCGCGCATTGTGAGTGGCACGCCTTGTGGCTCTCCATCGTATTTATCGATTCCAATGGGAAAGCGCAATCGATACTCGTACACGAATACCTCAAGTGCATCACGGCCCATTACAGAGTGATGTTCAAAGACGGTATGCAGCCCGATCACCGCAACCCGGTCGGGATCAAACTCCTGGGATATTCTCTGGGCTTGCGGGATACCTACCTGTACGCAACCCGGACAGAAAATCTGAAAGGTATGCAGCACGACTACCTTGCCACGCAATGAAGCAAGCGTAAGCGGTTGCGG
>JBKJYB010000132.1:0-4993 GCA_046716045.1 Nitrosospira sp. | reverse complement strand
TATTTTGAGCGGGTTGTGTGGCTGGATAGGCCACGGCGCCACAGTCAACGAGAACTTGCAGCTTGTTCAGCGAATGGCTGGGCCGCTTACCCGTTTTGACGGCGGCGAGGCTCGAACATTGGCTGGACGGAACAGCGCTCTGGCGGTTGCCGCAACGGGTAATAGCGCGCAGGTTTACCAGAAGGAAGGGCTTCTCGTGGCAATATGGGGACCAGCCGGTTTTAACGACCCCCGCCTAACCCAGCTTGCGCGCACCGATGGTATGGCAAAAACCTTGGCTGACAATTGGAAGGAAAGAGGCGAGAAAGTCTTTGAGAGTCTGACAGGAGCATTTTCCCTTTGTATCCTGCATGAAAGGGACAATGAAGCCATTATAGCCATAGACCGCATGGGTATTCACCCGCTCTCCTTTCAGATTTCAGGTGGATGCCTGGTTTTTGGGTCCTCGGCGGATACCATAATTTTGCATCCGCAAACAAGATCCGAGATTTCCCCGCAGGGCCTGTATAACTATATTTATTTTCACATGGTGCCTGGTCCCGAAACGATTTATCAGGGACAAAAGCGTCTTCTGCCCGGCGAATATCTGACTTACCGGAAGGGGTGCGTAGAGACTCGCAAATACTGGGAAATGCGATTCTTGGAAAACGAGAAGCGTCCATTTCAGGAACTTAAGCAGGATTTTCTGAGTGTATTGCGCTCAAGCGTACGGGACGCGATTGGAGACGAGAAAGTCGGGGCTTTTCTGAGCGGTGGAACTGACAGTTCGACAATCGCCGGAATATTGGGAGAAGTCAGTGGCCAGCCAGCCCGGACCTACTCCATCGGTTTCGATGCCTCAGGTTATGACGAAATGGAATATGCGCGTATCGCGGCGAGACATTTCTCCACCCGACATAAAGAATACTATGTCACTCCCGATGACATAGTGACCGCTATTCCACAGGTTGCGGCGATTTTCGATCAACCTTTCGGTAACTCTTCCGCCATACCTGCTTTCTATTGTGCGCGTATGGCTAAAGAGGATGGTCTGAGCAGAATGTTGGGTGGTGACGGCGGAGATGAGTTATTCGGTGGCAACGTGCGCTACGCGAAACAACATCTTTTTTCCCTTTATGAACAAGTGCCTTCAGCGATG
This sequence comes from Nitrosospira sp., assembly GCA_046716045.1. GTDB lineage: Bacteria > Pseudomonadota > Gammaproteobacteria > Burkholderiales > Nitrosomonadaceae > Nitrosospira. Next base: position 3,855 of record JBKJYB010000132.1, on the reverse strand, counting down.
CGCAAGGGAGTGGTCGAGCCGCTGGTTTTTGGCATACCCGGCGGAGCTGCCTTGCCTCTGGTGCGAAAGGCCCGCAGTTACATAGAACAGGCGTCGATTGCGATGCCGGCACGTACGGAAACCTATAACCTCCTGGAGCGTTATGGTCATGGAGAAGTCTTTACCCAGGAGTTCCTGGCTACTGTCAATGCAGGCTATCCAGCCAGCCTCTTGAACGAAATCTATTATCAAACCAATGCTGGCAGCCTGATAAACCGCATGCTTGCTTTTGACCGCAAATTTACGCTTGCCGACAACGATTTGCCTAAAGTGGCCAAAGCTTGCGAGTTGGCAGGAATGGACGTGGCTTTCCCGCTCATTAGCGATCAGATTACCGCTTTTTCCTTGCGGCTTGAACCTCAGCTCAAGCTTAAGGGCACAAAGTTACGTTATTTCTTTAAAGAAGCGCTGCGAGGGTTCCTGCCGGAAGAGATCATTGCCAAGCAGAAACACGGGTTCGGTCTGCCCTTCGGTGTGTGGCTCCAACATCACAAACCGTTGCAGGCCCTGGCCTATGATAGTTTAAGTGACCTCAAGTCGCGAAGCATTATACGTGCCGATTTTATCGACAAGCTGCTTGGGCAGCATCTGGACGAGCATGCAAGTTACCATGGCACTATGGTTTGGGTATTAATGATGCTGGAGCAGTGGTACCGGCAGCACCGAATTCACGGACAGTAATATTTTTATTCCCCTCAACTCAAATCCGTATCCGGTTTCCTACGATTGAGCTATCCGGCGTCCCGTGGCGGCGCGCTGGCGATCAAACAACGTGCTAAATTCAACTGGCGTAGATCAGGATCTATTAGAGCATTGATTTGTCTGATTTAATTCTTTAAATTGGTTCTAGTAGCCCGTCGGACTTAAAGTAAATCGGCTGCAAAAGCCGGGTGTAAAAGCATCTGGCCGGTCCATATTTCGCCGCTTTTTCAGCCAATAGAACAACTATTGGCCTTCAAAACCGTCAAAATCTGTCCTCGCCCGCCACTTTTTCGCTTCGATTTCATACATCCGACTGAACAAAATTTCCCTATGAAAAAAAAACCAGCGAGGGCGCGCGAATTTATGAAACATCCGGGCTAGGTGCAAAAGCCTGCCTGTTTCGCTAATAACTTTCAGTATGCAAGTGCCAATAATATAATATCGCTGACGGGCAATTATTTTTTTAATAGGTGGATCATGACGAGTGGTCATATGACAGTGAAGAAAGTGGATGGCGAGCTAAAATTTGAGCGGTCATGCTGTCCAATTACCAACGCACTGGATGTTGTTGGCGACAAGTGAACATTTGCTGGTTATCCAGGATCGGGTGCTGGGCAAAAAGCGCTATCATGAGTTGATATCCTCCCCGGAAAAAATCGCTTCAAAACATACTTGCGGATCGACTGAAAAGATTGGAGGTTTGCGGCCTTGTTACCAGGCAAGCCTATCAGCAGAAACCATCGCGCTACGAATATGTGTTAATCAGAAAAGACGAAGATCTGAGGCCGATACTGGAAGCCATGAACAGATGAGGACAGGAGCACTATCCCAGCACTACGGTATTTTCCACCCTGCCGCAATACTGATGAGTTCATGCACAACGCATGTAGAGGAGCCGGGTGTAATCGTTTGTTGAGGGTCAATTCGGAAATAATCCGGCATAGGGCGGAGATCTAAGGAAAGATTTTAGTGCTTCAGGAGTAATTGCTGTCTATGATGTAAGAAATCCCAAGATGGGCGACTCGCGGTAAGGCGCCATATGGTTCCGACCACATCCATGTAATCGGTAACGGAGGTCTCATGAGAGATCCATGCTGTCGATCAAGTAGTTTTACGGTCGTCAAGTCGCGCAACGGGCAGCGGGCATGACTGGCGTTGCTCTGGTACTGGTGTGCAAACGACCGGCATCGGGCATCGCGAAGCAACGGCTCGCCGCAAGCCTGGGACGGGAGGCGGCGATGCGAATCGCCGAAGCACTCCTTGCCTGTGCTGTGGAAGACGCAGGCGATTGGGCCGGTCCGGTGGTAATCGCTCCAGCGCATCCTTCGGATTATGCCTGGGCCGATACGCTTTTACCACAGTTGCGGCCGAACGTGTATATACAGCCGCAAGCAACGGGTAACCTGGGACAACGGCTGAACAGTCTGGATCGTGAACTGCGCGGTATGGGACTCGAACAACTGGTTTACATTGGCAGTGATGCGCCCGCACTCGCGGCATCCGACTATGCCGCGGTTAGCAACGCCTTGCCGTACTATGACAGCGTATTGATGCCGGCGGAGGATGGCGGCGTGGTGCTAATGGCAAGCCGCCATGAGTGGCCGATGCTGAGCGGTTTGCCGTGGAGCACTACCCGCTTGGGCATAGCGCTAGCCGATTGTTGCCGCGCGGTAGGGCAGTCCGTCGCTACCCTGAGGCGTAGTTTCGACGTAGACGAACAGGATGATCTCATTCGATTGGCAACGGCGCTGAGCATGGATCAACGTCCGGCGCGGCGTGCGTTGCATGCGTTGGTTTGTGATCTCATACAACAGAGCCCACAGAGAGAAGCAGGCCATGTCTAGTATTAGTGTCATCATCCCTTGCTACCACGACGAGGTGAAGCTGGCCAATCTGCTCAACCAGCTGCAAAGCCTGCCGCATCGGCCGCTGGAAGCCGTGGTGGTGGATGGCGCTGATGACAAAGCGTGCCGCAAAATTTGCGATCAATATGGCGCACGCTGGCTGGCGGGCGAACCTTGCCGGGGACGGCAACTACTGACAGGCGCGGCGCTGGCGCAAGGTGACACGCTATGGTTTCTGCACGCTGACAACCGCTTGCCGCCCGATCCGGTGATGGCAATGAACGTTGCTATCAAACGTGGCGCAGTGGGCGGTTATTTTCGCTTTCGTTTCGACACCCCTCGCGCGTGGCCGGCATTGCTACTGGAACCGGCGATCGCATTTCGTTGCCGGTTTGGCGTTCCCTATGGGGACCAGGGGTTATTCATGACACGCCAAGCCTATACCGACGCTGGCGGCCATTCACCCTGGCCCTTGTTCGAGGAGGTGTCTCTGGTGCGCGGATTGCGTCGTCTGGGGCGCTTTCTGCCCTTGCGCGAACCTCTCTTTGTGGATCCGCGCCGCTGGCATCGCGATGGCTGGTGGCATCGTACCTGGGTAAACCGCAATCTGGCGCTGGCTTTTGCGCGTGGTGCCCCACCCGGCCAACTGGCGGCTCGCTATCGCTCTAAAACTACCTGACTTCCATCACGAGGCAACTACCATGCATGATACCGTCCAGCAATATTACGGCGAAACCCTGACCAGCTCGCTAGATCTTCAGACCAACGCCTGCAAGACTGACGCGGGTTTACCCGAATATGTGAAGCCGATATTGGCGCAGGTACACAATGAGGTGTTGACTCGCTACTATGGCTGCGGTTTGGTGCTGCCCGAATTGCTGGAGGATCTGACCGTACTGGATCTCGGCTGCGGCGCGGGGCGTGATGTCTACGTGATATCCAAACTGGTGGGGGAACATGGCAGGGTAATCGGCGTGGATATGACCGAAGAGCAACTGACGGTCGCGCGCCGGCACGAGGAATATCATCGCAAAGCGTTTGGTCACGCCGCCGGTAATGTACTTTTTTTGCACGGCTACATCGAGCGCCTGTGCGAGCTCGAGCTGGCGGATAGCAGTGTGGATGTAATCGTGTCCAATTGCGTGCTCAACCTTGCGCCCGACAAGGCGGCGGTGTTGCGCGAAGCCTGGCGTGTCCTCAAGCCAGGCGGTGAGCTGTATTTTTCCGATGTTTATACCGACCGTCGCGTACCCGAGGCGCTTACCAGCGA
>JBKJYB010000131.1:0-2936 GCA_046716045.1 Nitrosospira sp. | reverse complement strand
CCTCGGACAGTTGCTCCGGTGCTCGGACAGAAACATGCCCATCACGCTCGATGATGATGTCAGCGGTCCTGCGTTCGCCGCTGCGCAGTAATTGGTATTCAATGTCTCTTACGCGTCTTACAGTCATGGCATCAGCCCTTCAGTAATTCCTCGTGGCGATTCTTGGCCAACTTCATGATTTCGACCGCCAGGCGTTCGAAAATGACTGTTACTTCGGAAATATCCGCCATCAACAACAGCTTGTTCAATTCACCGCGTAGACCACGCTGTTCCGCCGGATTGTTCCAGAAATCGATAATGCCAATGGTTTCCTGCAACAGCTCCACAATGTTCTTCATCAAGTTCTTCATTTTGGCAACCTGCCCCGCCGGGACCCCATCCGTGCCGAAGGCGAGATCAACCACATGGGCATACAAGGTGGTCGCCTCTTTATCCAACCCCTCAATATTCTCACTACGCCCGGCAGCTGCCTCTGTTCTCAACTTCTCCAATCCCTGGGCCAGCAAATCCCATTGACCTTGGTATTTTTCGATCAAGTGTTCCAGCTTCTCGGAAAGCGTCTTGTAAAACGCCGGATCTTCATCGAATTTTACGGTGCAGTGCTTGCGAATGGCATGCTCCATCTCGCTCGCTTTGGCGATGTCATTTCCCCCCGCGTGGCGGTTTAGCTGGTCGAGAAAATCCTCCGACAGCAGCTCTACCGGCGGCACCTTGGGATTGATGCCCAAGCTGATCAGGTGCTCGTTTATCAAGCGCTTTACCTTATCTCCCGCATCACCCAAGTCCAGGCTGTCGTCCTTGTAGCGCTCCTTTGTTACGCTCAGGATGTACCCGAAGCGCTTGGCGGGTACACGATAAGGTTGCGCGGCCTCGTGCGGCAGGATGATGTCCATGCTCATCAGAAACTTCTTCAGGTACACCTCAAAATCCGCACGCAGCTTTTCCTCCTTCAATGCGGTCACTGCTGCATGCGCCACAGCAGCGTCGGCCCCGATATTTGGGAGCCGTCCCTGCACGAAATCCCCGATACCCATGACCCCAGTGGCCTGGAAGAATTGCACCAAGCGATGATAGCGCTCCTCCAGCACTGGCAACTCTGAAGTGATGCTCTTCAGGCCGTCACGTAACTCTTCCTGCTCGTCGGTCGCGATATAAAGCGTAAGCGCCTCAGCGAGGTGGTTGGCCAAGCCGATGTAGTCCACCACATACCCCCGCTTCTTGCCCTTGGCCACGCGGTTCACGCGGGCGATGGCTTGCAGCAAGGTGTGCTCACGAATCTTCTTGTCGATATACATTACCTGCTCAACGGGCGCGTCAAAACCGGTAATCAGCATGTCGCAGACAATCAGAAACGCTATACCGGTCAGTTCCTTGTCCCGGTCCTCGCGGTCGAATGGTTTGCAGAAATTCTCCACCGCATTCCAGGACTTGGCTTGCTTGCGTGCCTGGGTGACGTAAGCCGCCTCGTTAGTGCCATCAGAGGAGATAACCACGACCGCTTTGAGGAAGGCGATCTGATCGATCAATTCCGAATCGGGGGCCGCCTTGAGACGCTCCCGCTCCGATCGCTCTGCTAATGCGGTCTCGATAGCTCGGCGATAGCGCACGGCAGCCAGCTTGGAGTGACACACCACCTGCGCCTTGAAACCATTCGGCAGGATGTTATCGATATAGTGATCGACCAGATCCTTCGCGATGGCGGCAATGCGTTGCTCGGCTTCAAGAATGTCGCCGGTGGCCCCATACTTCTTCTTGATTGCCAGCAGTTCCCCTTCGCTCCGGTCGCGGAACAGGTCTTCGAACTTGCTGTCAAACTGATATTTCTCATTCAGGGCAGTGTCGGCGGTCTTACCCTCGTACAGGATTTGCAGCGTCGCACCATCTTGCACGGCATCCGTCAGCCTATAGGTATCGATGTATTCACCGAAACGTTTTACCGTCTTCTTCTCGCCATGACGCTCCGTAATCAGTGGTGTCCCGGTGAAGGCGATGCGGGTAGCGTTGGGAAAGGCCTCGAACAGGTTGTCGCCAAGGTCGGAGCCCTGTGTACGGTGCGCCTCGTCGATCATCAGAATAATGCGCTCGGAGGCGTTCACCACCCCGAAGGTGTTACTCGCAGGCATGACAAGATACGTGCCCAATGCTTCAGCTACATGGGGCGTCAGTGTTTCCTGGCGTTCCTGGAACTTGTGCACCATCACCATGCTGATGTCGGAACTGTCCGCCGCCAAATGGCTGCGCAACACCTGGGTGTTTTCGATCACCTTCACCTTGCCGCCGATGAGGGTGGCGGTCTGACCGAGCTGATCCTCCAGATCGACGCGGTCGTTAACCAGCAGAATCTTGAAATCATTGAGGTCGCATGAGGTGCGCAGCATGCGTGCCACGAACACCATGGTGAGCGACTTGCCAGATCCCTGCGTATGCCACACTACCCCACTGCGGTCCATGGGCGTTACGCCACGTCGCAAGCGCTCGATGATCTTGCCCGAGGCACGATATTGCTGGTAGCGCGCCACAACCTTGATGCGCTTGCCCGCATCGGTATCCATGAATACCGAACAGGTGCGCAGAATACGCAGCAGATTCATCTTGCCCAGCATTCCGTGAATCAGCCGTTGTTGTGGATTTTTTCCGGCCAGATTCTCATCGCTTTCGGGCCACAGTGTCTTCCACGCGTAGAAATGTTCCTCGCCCGAGGTCAACGTGCCATAGTCCGCATCCATGCCGCCAGTACGGATCAACAGCAGATTAGTGTGAAACAGGCGTGGTTCACCTTCCTTGAGCCCTGTTTCGCGCGTTGCTTCGCGGGCGTTGCGATAACGCTCCAGCTGCACGAAAGCTTCGTGCATCGGATTGGCGCAGGTAGGGCCGCCGAGTTTACACTCCACCACCGCCAGCGGGATGCCGTTCACAAACAACACGATGTCCGGGAT
>JBKJYB010000130.1:0-2848 GCA_046716045.1 Nitrosospira sp. | reverse complement strand
GCTGAACCATCTGCGTAACGCAGATTCAGCCCCTTCTGATGCACCATCACCAAGTCGCGGAAGCTGCGTTTATGATGCTCGTGGCTTACTGGATAAGCCACAGTCGCGGTGGCACGTGTTCGACGTTTATTGTCGGGGGGTTCCCCAGGGTTTTGCCTATCAATCGCAAAATCATCGGACATCTCTTTCCAACTGGCACCCTTGGGCTCGATTATCAAGGCACCTACGGCCCCCTTCTGTCCCTGCTTTATCCTGTCCGGGGGCGTAAGGTTGGTACCACCAAACTCGACACCAACGAAACGGCATTGCTTAGACAGTACAGCCAAGCGCGTGGTAGTTCGGTCCCAATCAGGATAGCTGTTTAGCCGCCACGCATAAGCCGGTTTACTTGCTCTCATCTCGATCCCTTCTACCTCATAGGCAAAACTGCGGGCCAGACTTTGAGCTTGTTTTTCGTCTACAATTGCTGAAAATTTTGGAGCGAGTCGCTTTACGCAAGACAAACGCTTCTGAAGCACGTTGCCGCGATCATAGAAGGCGCCGATACCTAGTAAAGGCGCTTCGTCCTGAGTATTCCGCTTGTTATATTGGCGGTTTGCATCTTCTACCACAGTCCTTGAATCTCTTTCACTGAAATCGGGAAAACCCCAAAGATACCCGCCTCCCGCAGATGTACTCATATCTTGATAACTACCTGGATTAAACAATTTCCCTGTGGCTATAACGGACTGGTGGACGTCAGGATGAGCTTGGGCCGCTTCCGATGAGATATGCTCGAAACACCCCTGCTCCTCTTGTTTAACCAGGTTGATCAATTTGAGTGCAGTTTCAAGCGCCTTTTCGGTCGCCACACCGCTTTTAACGTATCGCTCATCAATCGTTGACAAAACCAGTTCTTTGAAGGCCGCTTCCGTGATGAGTTCCGTTAACGGCCGCAACGTAGGCTCTCTTGCGAATAGACTTAATTCCTCGTATTCATCTTCGAGATCCCTAATATCCGCAAGAGTTGTAGGGCAGATTTCGGCAGAAAAGGGCGGGGGTAGGATCATCCCCGCATACCACTGATATACTTTGCTCCACCCCGGTGGGATAGAGCCAATTTTATTAACCCCAACGTTATTTCCGTCATAGGCCTGTACGTCGTAATGCACCATCTGCGGATGCAACCCGATTCTATTCGACGGCCGGATTAAATTATTATTGAACGATGTCGAGCCCGAGCCTGGTGGGGAACCAGGATCGCGAGTAATCACACCAGACACCGAAGTGTAGCCTTCTAAATCGGCCATATGCATACGAGCCTTGGGTAAGCGATTGTGGAGTATTACCTGAATACACTCACCCGCATTCGCACGCAATACCAAAGGCTCAACCGGCTTACCTGACTTGATCTTTCCATTCTTATCCAAGTCTTCATTTCGAACAAATAAAATCGAAGTTGGATCGTGAAGGGGGCCAGAGCCATATGTTTCGGTTCGATATCCCTTTTTCTCATCCCATATCTCGATACTGATCGTGGTTGCGCGGGGATTATAAACCAAGGTACCCCCATGTGGATCGAGTCGTGAACCCGGTGCCGCTGGTGGAATAGTTACACTGAGCTGGTTTTCAAGAGCTTGATTAGCTAGTACAGCCGCAACTTCATACCGTCGGATCAGGGAATTGACCGGGCAATCGTTATATTTTCCCAAGCCTTGATGCAGCGAAAGTACCGTTGGGAGGGGGTTTCTGGGTAACTGAACCAGGTTGTCATCTTCGCCGCGCCGGTTTTTACTGCGTAGTACGCCCCATACCCCGTTCCACAGGCCATCCTGACTGCTATCAATTGTGTACATACGGTCATTGAGATTTGCGGTTTCATAATCCGTAATGCGTGCCGCGAAGGTGAATTGTTCGGAAAGCCCGGCATTTTGCGCATTACGTCCACCTGAATGAGGCGCCTGCCCAAAACCGGAACCACCCTGCATCCAGGCTAGCCCATTAACCGAGGCATTGTGTTCGTGCTCGTGCGAGCCAGCCTGTATTTTCACCCGCACTAGGTCACCCGAATATGCGCGCATGATGGGCGTGAATGGGTCGCCCAACAGTATTCCTGACGTAAGTGAAGGGTAAGGTGTATCACCCAGCCGGGTATTGAGCGCTGGAATAGCGCGATCGGTTCTTGTCTGTAACGCAAAAACTAGATCGCCTGCGAATCCATTGGCCTGCATTCCAGGTTTACCGTCCGGACCGGTCTTGTCCGGATCGAACACGCGCGCTCCGATCGGCTCATTGCGATAATTCACTACCATCATGCCTACATCGTCGGCGGATATCGCTTCGGAACATGGGCGTGGAGGTATGGGAGGGGGGTTGGCAGCATCAGTATCATATACGGCCCCCGGTAGCTTAGGGGAGCCCGGCCCGCCGGGACAAACAGCCGCAAATTCGATGATGTCTGGAAATACGTTGGGACTGACAGGCTTGCGCACCGAAGGATTGATGGCCAGTTGAAAGCTGTTTGCGGTTGGCTTCGCTTCCTGTACAGGATCAAGCGGCCAGCCTACACCCTTATCATTTACGCCGTAATAGGCGCCTTTCTGGTAGGCATGCTGGAAGTCGCCGAACTGCAGGAAGAACTCGCGATGGGAATCGTCGCGTTTGTCGTCGTCGATATCAATCGGTTGGCCGTTCTTACCGGTGATGACTGCCTGCCATGAGGTGGGACCGCCATCCTCACGTAAGGCAGGGTTATAAAGTGTTTCTCCTGTTTCGTTATGCCTCCACAGAGATCCGGGTGGCTCGGTCAACATGGTCGCGTAAAGACCAAGTTGCTGATGCGTCGATGGCCCGAGGTGATCGTGGGTAA
>JBKJYB010000129.1:0-10753 GCA_046716045.1 Nitrosospira sp. | reverse complement strand
GTATCCAGCGTATTAAAGCCGGCGCTACGCGGAGTAACGGCCTGAAACCAGGAGGCCCATAGTTTCGCGCTCCAGTCGGGCAGTGCGGCCAGCGTGGCGGGATTTCCGTGTTCAAGTAGCAGAATGATGATCATTGCAACCAGGTTAATAACCAGCGTGCCTGCCAGCATTAACTTGGTATGCAACGCAAATTGCCTGAAGCGCTTTTTTTCTATGATGTCAGCGATAACAACGAATCCAATGCCTCCGGAAATAAACAGCAGGGAAATCACAATATTAACCAGGGGACTGCCTGCATAGGTCATCAGGCTATCCGCCGCTAACGCAAATCCGGCATTGTTGAACGCTGAGAGGGTGTGAAAGAAGCTGTAAAACAGACCTTTGCTCCAGCCCATTTCCGGCACCCACTGCAGGGCCAGCAAAGCGGTCCCGAGCAGTTCCATGATCGCGGTAAATCCGAACGCCCATAGCATTACGCGCCGCACATCCCCTTTTCCGGTGTGATTGAATGTTTCGCGCAGCGCCGCGCGGTGTTTTAGGCCCAGCTGGCCTCGTGTCAGATGAATGACGATAATGCCGAACGTCATCAACCCCAGGCCGCCGCATTGCATCAGAAACAGCAATATCCAGTGCCCGAGCAATGTAAAGTGCGTGCCGGTATCCACCACGACAAGTCCGGTAACAGTCGAAGCGGACACGGCCGTGAACAGCGCCTGCAGCCATGATGTCGACTGATGGCTGACGCCCGGCAGTTTCAACAGCAAGGTACCGAGAATGGATAGCCCGACATAGGATAGGACCAGGGCATGAGGCGGCGTGAGACTGAGAAACCGCTTCTTTAGCGGCTGAAACCATTGCGAAAGCGATGACGCCTGCATTACAAGTACTTGGTGATTTTACGCAGATTGCCGAGGGTGCCGAACAACAGGATTTTATCATTGAGCTTGAACTCATACCGAGGCGGAGGCGGCACCATTACCTCATTCAGGTGTTTGATCAGCAAACACTGAAGGTCATTCTCCTCAAGATGCAATGCATCCTTGTTCTGCCCCGCAAGCCGCTCCGAGGCACGCACCTCGACGGTAAACTGGTCGTGTCCGAGACTGATGTAATCCATGACTTCGGGGTAGATCATGCTGCGGGCAAGACGCAGACCCATTTCATGCTCGGGGTGCACAATATGATCGGTACCCAGTTTCTCGAGAATTTTATGGTGGTTGGGATTGAGCGCTTTTGCCCATACCTTGGGTTTCGGCATGCCCTTGACGATAAGGGTGGCAAGAATGTTGGCTTCAATGTCTTCGCCGATGGCGATCACGACCCCATCGCATTCATGCACGCCGAGGTCGCGCAATACCTTCTCATCGCGCGCGTCGGCTATCACGGCCTGAGTGATTCTATCGGCGATGTCGTTGACGAGATTGGGATTAAGATCGATGCCAATAACATCATTGCCCAGGCGCGAAAGCTCAAGGGCGATGGTTGATCCAAAGACGCCAAGGCCGATAACGCTATAGGTATGTTTCATGAAGAAATTCAGGAGGCTGGAGAGGAGGGTGGGGATACTCTTGGTTGTTCCCTGTTACCTTTGAGCTTGCGTATAAAGTGGATACAAGCGATTTTATCAGAAGAGGGCGGCCCGTCGCCGAACTCCTTATGCCATAACACCGGTTCATTCATCACGGCGACTTTACTGTGCCCTATGAGGGCTGAACTCCAATTTCGAGAGCCGGGTGAATTGGCTTCTTTTAAAAGTTAATGCATACGCCACAAGGGCGGGCAAACAGTATAAACGTTATACCGGCGGAAGCCGGTATCCGGTGGCGTTCAAAACACGCTATTGTCGATTTGGACTGGATTCCGGGTCAAGCCCGAAATGACGGCTTCATAGTGTTATCTCACTGGATAAATAGGATGGATAAGCGTAGCGTAACCCATCAAAACCCGGACATATCAAACCATGACTGGATACTGGCACGATCGCAGTTTGGTGGGAACAGAAATAACCCCCATGATGGGTTGCGCTTCGCTCCACCCATCCTACCGAAATTTGCGCCGGCATATGGAAAAATGGTGTCAAAGTCATTTATTCGTTCAAACGGGGGATGATTTCCAATGCCACGAACTGGGTAAGCTGGCCTCTGGTGAAGTTATTATCGGCTACCAGCATAAGGGTACGCTTGCCATTGAAGCGCGGACCCAAGGTAATGCCCTCGATATTGCCGACCGCCAGCGCCGAGCCGTCCGTGTTTTTCAGGTCCGACAAATCAAGCAGCAGGGTTTTTCTCACTGGTTGGACGCTTCTGCCCGCAATGGATTCCATCCCTGAAATATCGGTGGCGTTGCGCGCATCAACATAATAAAGCCGGACGGTGTATCCGGTCGCGGTGTTGCCGGGCGTGACTGCGCCACGCGTGAAAGAGCGCTCGATAGTGATGAACTGGCGGTCTCCAATGGCAATGAAGTCGGTCAGCCCGTTGGTGGCAAAACCAACGAAAGACGCGGGAGCGAAGACAACCGGACCGACATCGTAGATGTATTCGGCGCCGGGTTTTCCGCTGGCGATGTCGAAGGAAAGAATACGCGAGCGGGAACCCGTGAATATGTTCGAGGGCGGGGTATCCTGTATCAGGCCATTTTCGGTGGCGGTATACAGCGTATCTCCATCGACCGATATTGCCAGGCTTTCGAATGCCAGATTGTTGTAGATGCCTCGGTCGCCAGGAAATAACCCCATATTGGAACCGTTGGGATGGTAGCGGGCGGGTACTTCGAAATCGCGGCTATGGCTGCCATCGGGATTCATTTCTCGCACCGTAGGGTTATGAAAACCGAAAATGCCGCGGTGTCCCTCATTACTCCAGTAAATCTTATTGCGCGCGGTATCGAAGCGCAGACCTTCCGGGTCCACTGAGTTGCTTTTGAACGCACCGCCACCGGGTTGCTGAATTGTGGTCACTTCTTGGAATGTCACACCCGCCATGCCTGGCGTGGCGGAACGCTGAAACTGGGCAAGATCCAGAGATAATTCGTAGAAACGTGCCGGGTTGGTTCTGCTCCGGTCATCGCTGATAGCCAGGTAACGATCGGTGAGGGAGTTGTAATCCAGCGATGACAAACCGCCAACGGTGGTGCCGAGGAAGCTTGTCTTGTTGGGTACGATTTGCTGGCCTAGATAGGCCAGGCCAAAATTGGCGGCCTGATCGGCCGCATGGATGGGAGTGGCGCAGCTTGCAGCCAGGGTAGCGGCAAGAATTATCTTCATGAGCGGGACTTTATCAGAAGTCATTGGGTGCTGTCGCGAAGTTCTCCTAAGCGCGGGAAATATACGCCGCACACACTTGATACCCATTTTGGTGCTTACTTTGGCGTCCTCGCACGAAACTTCCCCGCCATATCAGAACTATTCCGTTTTCCAAATAGAATCAAGTATCATAAGCAGGTTTACCCGCGTTGCAATCCCGGTTATATTGCGGCGTAGCATATAGCCATCGGCCGCTGGCAGGCTCTCGTTCGCGTGCCATTACAACAAATACCTATGATTATCACTCGCCATATAAGCGCCGCAAGTGGCGGTTTCCGGCTGACATTCGCCGCGCTCTTTCTCGCGGCGAGTCTATCCGGATGTGCCAGTTTCAAGGAAGTGAGAACGTTTGCATCGCTTTCCGCGAATGCCGCCACCTATGACGCGCTCACCAGAGACTATATCGGAGCGCTCGATAGACGCAAGCAGTACCAGCCGCAAAAATTCCACGGTGATCTGGAGACGATGAAGGTGCGCCGGGAAGCACAGCGCGCCAGCCTGGACTTGCTCCAGCAAACCGTGACAGATTACATGCGGGGTCTCGGCAGTCTTGCCTCCGGCGACATCAGAACCTTCGACAGGTCGCTTGATAATCTCAGCTCCAGCCTCAGCGATGCGACATTGCTAGACCGTAACGAGAAAGAAGCCATCGGTGCGCTCTCAACCCTGCTCGCGCGTACCGCCACGACACTCTACCGGCAGCATGAAATGAAGCAACTGATTCGCGATGGCAACCAGCCGCTTCAGGACGTGATAGCGGCTACCCGCAAGATTGTGAAGCGCGGCATCGTGGCCGATTTACAAACGGAGTCCGCGCTGGCTGGGCGATACTATGATAACTTCATGCTGGCGCCGGACAATCCCGTGGAGCCTGTTGCAATGGCGCTCGCAAAAGAAGCCAGGGTGGAAGCGCTGGCCCGCGTGGACAACCGCATCCGGGGAGCGCAGCGCTACGATGCCGTGCTGGATAAAATCGCGGGAGGGCATCAATATCTTTACAATCATCAGGACAGGATTGGCCAGGATGATTTCGGCCGGCAGTTCAAGCCAGCCGTCGACGAACTTTGGGCCGCTTACAGGAGCCTGCTTGACGTTTCACGGTGAAAGGAAAAATGGGAGGGTAGGGCATGGAAAAGCTTACGCCGGATGATGCTTTTGAGCTGGGCAACCTGTTTCGTGATGCTGCAATTGCGCTTGGAGACTGGCGCATCAAAAATCGGGCCAGCTTGAGCCAAAACCAATGGGCTGAACTCGATGACCGCGAAATCGCGCTCCTGAACGCCGCGTCCGGCATATACACCAACGCGATAGGACTGGTTCTGACCGAGAGCCAGACCTCGCTGGCTCGCTTGCAGTCCAGCGTGAAAAACGCAAAGTCGGCGGTACGGCGCATTGCAATCTTCAAGCAGGTGCTTGATCTCGCGTCCGCACTGATCCTCTTCGCCGGTGCGGTGACATCCGGCAATGTCGCGGGAATTCCCGCCGCGGTTGTTGCGCTGGAAGACGCCGCCGCGGCTATTGTCGAATCCTCCGATCCGGACTCATGATTCTCGCGATGACGCCCCGATTTTTTGCCGGTTCGCCGGCATGCCTTTATTATCCTAAATCCGGTAGTTGACCGCTCATTTAATAGATCAGTATTATGATTAATAACGATATTTCATATTATTTGACGCTCACTTTCCGGGTGAGGCCGCTACGGGGTGGATTGCACATTTTTTGTGGCACAGGGCTGCGTTGCAACTTCTTGGCATGGGGCGCCCGGGAGCGTCGCACGAGGGGCCCCGCGAAGCGGGGATCGGGCAGCGCAGGGGATGCCGCGATCGCGTTCCACGTGCATGGGGCACCCGCATCCCGCTTCGGGGTCGCACCTTCCTGCGGAAGGCACTGCTCCGCCCTGCGCGGTCGCATTCCGCGTCGTTACGCCTTGCCCCGCACCCAAAAACCGCACACTTCACCCCGTCCAACTACCGGATTTAGGATTATTTATATTTCAGTGCCGCAATGCCGCAAATTTCCCATCTACTCATGAATAAGAGGCTTGTCGTAATCGCCGCAGTGCTTGTCGTCGCCATTGTGATACTGGCGGGGTGGTCTTTCCTCCGCCAGGAAAGCGATGTGAATACGCTGGAGCTTTTCGGCAATGTCGACATCCGCCAGGTTTCGCTGGCTTTCAACGGGAGTGAACGGGTCGCCGAAATGCGCGTGCAGGAAGGCGACCGGGTCGAAGCAGGACAAGTGCTTGCCACGCTCGATACTCGCACCCTGACGCTGCAAATCGCCCAGGCCCAAGCGCGGATCGATGTGGAGGATCAGGTTTTGTTGCGGCTGAAAAACGGCACCCGCCCCGAAGAAGTAGCCCAGGCTAGAGCTGACGTCGCTTCCGCCCAGGCCGATGCGGACCTTGCCGCGCAGCAGCTCAAACGGTTGCGGGATGTTGAAAAAACCTCCGATGGGGCGATCAGCCAGCAGGATCTGGACCATGCTCGTTCACGCCGGCAAGTCGTCAAGGCACAGCTGAAAAATCGCAAAAAGGCGCTGAGGCTGGCGGTAATTGGTCCGCGCAAGGAAGACATCGCTCAGGCCGAGGCGCAACTGAATGTTTCCAAGGCCGAACTGGCTTTGCTCATGCACCAGCTCAGCCTGGCCGAGTTGACGGCGCCCATCAATGCCATTGTGCGCTCACGCCTGCTGGAACCGGGCGATATGGCCTCGCCGCAACGCCCGGTCTATGCACTGGCGATAACGGACCCGAAATGGGTGCGCGCCTATGTGACGGAAATCGATCTGGGCCGCATCAAGCCCGGCATGAGCGCGCGCGTAACCACCGACAGCCATCCTGATGAGCCGATTCGAGGCCGCGTCGGCTATATCTCCTCAGTGGCCGAGTTCACCCCGAAAATGGTGCAGACCGAAGAACTGCGCACCAGCCTGGTGTATGAAGTTCGTGTCTTTGTTGAAGATGCGGAGGACCGCCTGCGCCTGGGCATGCCCGCCACCGTTCGCATATCCTTGGAAAGTCATAATGATGACACGGCTGGAGCGGCACAGTGACGCACCAGTCTACGGCGGCGCTAACCGCGCGCGCCCTCCATAAGCGCTTTCTGATCAAGGAATCTGGCCAGACAGTTCATGCTGTCGCTGACGTCTCGCTGGAAGTGCAGGCAGGCTCGCTCACGGCGCTGGTTGGCCCCGATGGCGCGGGTAAAACCACTTTGCTGCGGATGATGGCCGGATTGATGAAAGCCGACGAAGGGCAACTCCAGGTACTGGGCATTGATGTCGCGGCCGACCCGCAAGCGGTTCAGGATCGCATCAGCTATATGCCGCAGCGCTTCGGTCTGTATGAAGATCTCAGCGTGCGGGAAAATCTCGACCTCTACGCCGATCTGCATGGCGTGCCACAAGCGGTGCGCATGAAACGCTATGCCCGACTTCTGGAAATGACCAATCTGGCGCACTTCACCGCACGCCTTGCGGGCAAGCTGTCGGGAGGGATGAAACAAAAGCTGGGTCTAGCTTGCACGTTGGTGCGCTCGCCGGAGCTGCTGTTGCTTGATGAGCCAACGGTGGGCGTTGACCCGCTGTCACGCCGGGAGTTATGGGAAATCGTTCAGCAAATGATTGACGATGAACAACTGACCGTGCTGGTCAGTACCGCCTATCTCGATGAAGCCGAACGCTGCGCCAGGGTATTCGTGCTGCATGAAGGCAAATTGGTTGCTCAAGGAACCCCTGTGGAAATTCGCCATCATGCTCGCAACCTGTGTTTTGTCGCTACGCCGCCGCAAGGCCAGCCGTCGCGTATCTTTCAGGCGCGTCTGCTCGATGACACCGGGAATATCATCGACGCGGTCCCGCAGGGTGGAGCCGTGCGTTTCATTCGCCGTCCCGAGGTGGAACAGAGGCACCTGGATGCCCTGCTTGACGGTGCTCCGGTTACAGCGGTCGAGGAACGCCTGGAAGACGGGTTTATGGTACTGCTAAGCAAACAGTACCTGGGTGATCCGCCGGACGCCACGGCGCTGGTGACTGCCCTAGGCCCGAAAGTGTATGGGGGCGAAGGCGAAGATGAGGATAATAATGAAGATTATGCCGATGAAGTGATTATCGAGGTACGCGATCTGGTGCGCAAATTCGGTGATTTTACGGCGGTGGACAATATTTCGTTCTCGGTCCGGCGCGGAGAGATTTTCGGCCTGCTGGGGCCGAATGGCGCAGGCAAGACAACCACCTTTCGCATGCTTTGCGGACTCTTGCCGGCCAGCAGTGGTTTTCTCCAGGTGGCGGGCGTCAATCTGCGGCATGCGCGGGCTATCGCGCGCCGCAAGATTGGTTATGTGTCGCAAAAATTTGCCCTCTATGGCGATCTCACGGTGATGGAAAATCTGGAGTTCTTCGGCAGCGCCTATGGATTGAGCGGCGAGCACCTGCGCGAGCGCATCGGCATTGTCATGCGGCAGTTCGACCTCAAGGGTAAAGAGATGTCACCCAGCGGGCAGTTGCCCGGCGGCTTCAAACAGCGCCTCGCGATGGCTGTCGGCCTGTTGCACGAGCCTGACATCCTGTTTCTTGACGAACCCACCAGCGGAACCGATCCGCAGCGGCGTCGCGAATTCTGGCGGCGTATTACCGCGCTGTCGGAGGTGGGCACGACTATTATCATCACGACTCACTTCATGGAAGAGGCTGAGTATTGCGACCGTATCGTTATCCAGGACGCCGGCAGGCTGCTGGCGCTCGGGACACCGCGTGAGATACGGGCACAAGCCGGTGAAAAAAACAGCCGGTTGAACATGGAAGAGGCGTTTATCGGCATCGTCGAGCAAGACCGGCGGAAGTACAGCGAAGCCGGCGCAAAGGAACCCGGGCCATGAGCGAAAGCATGGGGTCAGGCCAGTCGGGCAAGAAGGGTGATAAGGGGTATAGGGGGTTCTGGTTGCGCCTGATCTCATTGACTCGCAAGGAAATCCGCCAACTGCTGCGTGACAGGAGCAATCTTGCCATCGGTATCGGTCTGCCGATCGTATTGATACTGATTTTCGGCTACGGCCTGTCGCTCGATGTCAAGAATGCGCCGGTAGCCGTGGTGCTGGAAGATCCTTCGCCCATGGCAGCCGATGTGATCGCGGGCCTCGAGCTTTCCGCCTATATCTCTCCTGTAACGGTCACCTCCATGCACGATGCCGAGCGCCTGATGCTGGCACGCGAGGTGGATGGCATCGTGCGGATACCCAGTGATTTTTCCCGCCGTCTGGCGGCGGGCGATGCGCAGGTGCAACTCCTGGTACATGGCTCCGAGGCCAGTCGTGCTCTCATTATCCGCAGCTATATCAGCGGCGCCGTGGGCCAGTGGATGCAGCGACAGGCAGACCGTGGAGCGACGGTGGGTACTGCCCGCCCAGGTACGGTTACGGTGATTGAACGCATGTGGTTCAACGCCGCCAATACCAGTACCTGGTATCTGGTGCCGGGATTGATCGTGCTGATCATGACCCTGGTCGGCGCCTTCCTCACTGCGATGGTCATGGCGCGGGAGTGGGAACGCGGCACCCTGGAAGCATTGTTCGTTTCGCCGGTGCGCCCTGGCGAGATTCTGCTGGCAAAAATCATACCGTACTTCCTGGTCGGAATGCTTGGCCTGTGCTTGTGTCTGCTCGCCGCGCATTTTCTGTTCGAGGTGCCGATGTACGGTTCGCTGCTGGTACTGCTGGGCAGTTCAATGCTCTACCTGTTAGTGGCGCTGGGTCCCGGTCTGGTGATTTCTTCAGTGACCAAAAACCAGTTCCTGGCAAGCCAGCTCGCGCTGCTTACGAGTTTCATGCCGGCGCTGATGCTCTCGGGTTTCCTGTTCGACCTGCGCAACGTGCCGCTGGTCATTCAGCTTGTCGGCCAGGCATTGCCGGCGACCTATTTCATGGAGCTGATCAGGACGCTGTTTCTGGCAGGCAATGTGTGGCCGCTGATCTTCAAGAACTGCGCCATTCTCGCTGGCTACGCCGTGCTGCTGTTGGGGCTGGCGCGGTTTGTTACCCGCAAGAAACTGGACTGACGCCATGCACGATTTCCTGCATCGCATCGCCAGCCTGTGCCGTAAAGAGTTGCTTGCCATTTTCAAGGACCCCGCCAATCGGGTCATCCTCGTCGTTCCATCCTTGATAGAGAGTTTTTTATTTGGTTACGCCGCAACCTATGATCTGGTCGACGTGCCCTACGCCTTGCTCGACCAGGACCGCGGAGCCATCTCAACCGAGCTGGTCGCTCGCCTGGACGGTACGGGTATATTTCACCGTGTCGCGAATCTGCAAACGCCGGGTGATATCGCCGGGGTAATCGACTCGCAGCAAGCGCTGATCGTGATCCAGATCGGGCCGCGGTTCGAGCAGCAACTGAACGCGGGCGAATCCGCGCCGATACAATTGATACTCGATGCCCGCAACTCCAACACGGCCGGTTCCGCCGCCGCCTACATCGGGTTGGTCATCGAGTCATATAATACGGCACTGCGCGGCGGTGCCGGGCCGCCACTCACAGTCGAGTCGCGCGCCTGGTACAACCCGAACCTGGAGACACGATGGAACCTGTTACCAGGCTTGATTGCATCTCTCAGCATGCTACAAATGATGATGCTATCCGCATTGTCCGTCGCCCGCGAGCGTGAGAACGGCACATTTGACCAGTTGCTGGTGACGCCGTACTCACCAATCGAAATCATGATCGGCAAGGCTATCCCGACTATCATGATCGGCTTGCTGCAATCAACTATAGTACTGTCGGTATCGCTGTTCTGGTTCAAGATACCGATGGCCGGTTCGCTGTTGGCGCTCTATGCCGGGCTGGGATTGTTCGCCATTGCGAGCGTCGGTATAGGGCTGTCGATCTCGGCGGTTTCGGCAAACATGCAGCAAGCCATGCTCTACACTTTCATGCTGATCATGCCGCTGATACTGCTCTCGGGGCTGGCCACGCCGGTGCGCAACATGCCCGAAATCCTCCAGATCGCCACGCTGGTCAACCCGCTGCGCTTCGCTATCGACCTGGTACAACGCATTTATCTGGAGGGGGTTGGTCTGTTCACAGTCATCCATGACCTGATTCCCCTGTTAATCATTTCAGCCATTACGCTGCCGCTGGCCGCCTGGCTGTTTCGCAATCGTCTTTTATGAATATTCTCATAACCGCATCCCGCGCGGCTGAATCATGAAGGGCCGGTTTCTTTTCCCCGGTAGTCTGCTAGCATCCTTGCCCAGGTGCGGTGGGGCTGGAGTGTGACGGGCTGCGCACCCTACTTAGGCATTCCCAAATGAACCAGGATTGCCTCCTCTACCGCCAGCATATCAACCTTGGACAAGGTGCCAAGCTGATTTTTCAGGCGGGTTTTATCTGCCGCCATGATCTGATCGGCCATCGCCTTACCCTGCTTGCCGGCAATTGTCACCAACGCCTCCC
>JBKJYB010000128.1:0-5385 GCA_046716045.1 Nitrosospira sp. | reverse complement strand
TAATCAAAAAGATCTGCGATCCACTCATCAGCGATAACACCACCGCCAGTCTCTTCCCGTCCGGCGACCAGGCCGGCGCGCTGTTGCTCCCCCTGAAATTGGCCACCGCCTTGCGCGTCCGCGTTGCAAGAGTCTGTACGTAAACCACCGGTTTCTTGTTCTCGAAGGATACGTAAGCCAGTTGTTTGCCGTCCGGCGACCACGCGGGCGAAATAATCGGCTCGGTATATTCAATCACCGGCTGTGCATTAAACCCATCGGCATCCGCTACCTGCAGCGCATATTTTTTACCGTCTTTCACCACATAGGCGATACGGGTGCTGAATACCCCTACGTCACCAGTCAGCTTTTCATAAATCAGATCCGCTATTCGATGGGCGGCGGCACGCAACTGTCCTGCGGGAACGGTCTCGGTATAGGTCGCCAGCTGCACTTGTTTTGCGACATCCAGCAAGCGTACGCGCACGGCTACCTGTCCGCCGGGCAGGGCTGTGGTGCTGCCGATAACCAACGCACCGGCACCACGATTGATCCATTCCGAATAAACGACTTCGACGGGCTCGTGTGGCGCAAGACCGGCCGGATCAACCAGTCTGAACAAACCACTGCGCTGTAAATCGGCGGCCACCACCGGTGTGATACCTTGATTGAGCTTTTCTTCCGCGGCGAAGGGAACGATAGCGATAGGAATCTGTGTCGCGCCCCCGCCGAAAATTTCGATATCGAGCGTGGCATGGACAGGCGCGCCAATCAACCACAGGAACAGGACAAGAGCATACGTGGGCAATTCAGGCGAGCGAATCCGCATAGAAATAACTCTTAAGAAGTTCGCAATAGTGCCGTGAATTATACCTCAGTCATTCACGATAGTGTACCTTGATGTTTAAATTACGGAATTTTGGAAACAATGCGGGATCGGGTGGCAAGGGAAGCGGCTTGGCCAAAAAAATGGCACGCTCCACCGCGCTATCGAAAGTGGCAAACCCGCTGCTTCTGCGCAACCTGACATCGAGAATGTCGCCACCCGGCAGCAGTGTGACGTCGAATTCCGCTACCGGGTTGCCAGGCAAATCGGGCGGCATGACAATGTGGCTTTTGATTTTAGCCAGTATTCTGGCCTTGTATTCCGCTATTTCATTTCCCAGGCGGGACTGCGCCGCCGCCTGTGCCTGAAGCTTGTTATTCGCTTCCTGCTCTCGCTGAAGCTGCTCTACTTCGGCGGCTACCCTTGCTTGCTGGTCCTTCAATTCCTTTTCTTTCTGCACCTTCTGTTCTTGCTCTTTCTCTTTTTGCGCTTTCAGTTCTTTTTCTTTAAGCTCTTTCTGATCTTTCTGTACCGGTTGCTTTTTTTCCACGGGTTTAGGTTTCTCGATCTTTTCCTTGAATGCGATATCAGGCTTGGGCGGGGGGGGTGGCGTCTGTGGCTCGGGCGGCAATGGCTTTACTTCAGGCGGCGGCTTGAGCGCCGGCGGCGGCGTTGCTTTGATGACCGGTTGATCCGGCTGGGGCAGACTACTCCATAAATCCACCATCATGGCTTCCGGCGGGTAGGTCTTCCAGTTGAGACCAAAAATCATGAACGCGAAAAAAATGATATGCACCAGAACTGCCAGCACGCCTGCCGGCACGCGTCCCGGTTCAATGTGCGAGGAACCTCGCAATGCCATCCCGCTAGTCAAGATTTCGGCCTGGCCAGCAGCCCCACCTTCTTCACCTGCTGCTGTTGCAGAATATCCATCACATTCGTCACTTCTTCGTAACGCACACTTTTATCGGCGGCGATCACCACCGCCTGCTCAGCGTTTTGCGCCTGCTTCCGTTTGATTGCCTCGATCAGCTCGGTCCGGCTGACTTTCTGTTCACCGCCTGACGTGGCGCGGTCGTGCAGTCTCAGGCTACCGTCGGCTTTGATGATCACTTCCAGCGGCGCAACCGGGGGGGCGAGTGATTTGCCAATTTGCGGCAATTCAATCTGGCCAGGGCTGATAAGCGGCGCCGTAATCATGAATATCACGAGCAATACCAGCATTACGTCGATGTACGGCACGACGTTTATCTCATTCATCAGACGGCGTTTGGCGCGGCGCTCAGTCACAATATCTGTCCTTTGAAATCCTTATCCGGTTGCTTGCCGCTGTAACACATTGGACAATTCTTCCATGAAACTCTCGAAACGGGTCGCCAGTCGATCTATGTTGTTAGCATAACGATTATAGGCGATGACAGCGGGAATCGCCGCGAACAAACCCATTGCGGTCGCTATCAACGCTTCCGCAATGCCCGGTGCGACATGAGCAATGGTGGCCTGGGTAACGTTGGATAGCCCTCGGAAAGAATTCATGATTCCCCAGACGGTGCCGAACAGGCCGACGTAAGGGCTTACCGACCCTACCGTCGCCAGAAAGGAAAGATGCGATTCGAGACTGTCCATCTCCCGCTGATATGTGGCCCGCATGGCCCGGCGTGTGCCATCCATCACGGTACTGATATCCATCCCCGGCTGTCGCTTGTGTTTGATAAACTCACGGAACCCCGCCTCAAAAATCCGCTCCATGCTCCCTGCCGTACGGCGCGAGCTGGCGGCGCTTTGAAAGAGCGCATTGAGATCGGGGCCTTTCCAGAAAACATTCTCGAATTCATCGCTCTGCCTCATCGCCTGACGGATGACAAACAGCTTGCGGAAGATAAACCACCACGACAAAAATGAAGTCACCAACAATAGCGCCATCACCAGTTGCACCGGCAAGCTGGCGCTGCCGATGAGGTGGAAAAGGGACATATCCTGCGTTACCGATGCGCTCATGAGAGTTTTCCAAGTTTGTGACGCAGCGGCGCAGGCACGCTCACTGGCTTGAGACTGTCGGCGCCCACACATACCGCATGGACAGTTGCACCGGCCAGGGTGACAGCACCACGCAGCACATGCTGGGAGAGTGTTATGCGGCTTCTGCCTAGTTCGGTAGGCTGCACGGCCACCTGTAACAAATCGTCCAGCAAAGCTGGTTTGAAGTATTCAATATTGAGCGAACGTATCATGAAAATTACCTTATGAGTCTGAATCAATGAATGAATATCAAATCCCAGTTCCCGCAACCATTCGTAGCGGGCGCGCTCCATGAAATCAAGATAAGTTGAATGATAAACCACTCCGCCCGCATCGGTGTCCTGATAATAGACCCGGACTGGCAGGGTGAAAATAGTCTGGTCCGAATTAACCATCAAGTCGTGAGTTTCTGCCGTTGTTCTCATATTTTCAAAAGAATTGCGAATCTGAATTTGAAGATAAGAATGCTGGAATGGATAAATAGAGCGAATCTCTAATTATTTTCTTACCAATTCCATGTTCTACTGATGACCATTATTGCTATTGACTATCTTCCCACAACTCGCCGCTCAGCCCGTTCTTCGGCAACGCCATGCCGAAATGCTGATAGATGAGGATCGTGGCCATGCGACCGCGCGGCGTGCGCTTCATGTAGCCCTGCTGGATCAGGTAGGGTTCCAGCACATCTTCGATGGTGCCGCGCTCTTCGCTGATGGCGGCGGCGAGATTATCCACACCCACCGGACCCCCGCCGAATTTTTCCATAACGGCCAGCAGCAGTTTTTTGTCCATCACGTCAAGGCCAAGAAGATCCACATCCAGCATGATCAATGCGGCATCCGCCACCGGGCGGGTGATGTAACCATCGGCTTTGACTTCAGCGAAATCGCGCACTCGCCGCAGCAGACGGTTAACGATGCGTGGCGTGCCACGCGAGCGGCGCGCGATTTCCACCGCTCCATCGGGAGAAATTTCCACGTTCAGCAATCCCGCCGAACGCGTCACGATTTTTGTCAGCTCTTCCACCGAATAAAACTCAAGCCGCGAAATGATGCCAAAGCGGTCACGCAACGGGTTGGTCAGCATACCCGCGCGCGTGGTGGCGCCCACCAGGGTGAACGGCGGCAAATCCAGCTTGACTGACCGCGCCGCAGGACCTTCACCGATCATGATGTCAAGCTGATAGTCCTCCAGCGCAGGGTAAAGAATCTCTTCCACCACCGGGGAGAGACGATGGATTTCGTCAATGAACAGCACGTCGTTGGGTTCGAGGTTGGTCAGCAAGGCCGCCAGATCGCCGGGGCGCTCCAGCACCGGGCCGGAAGTCTGGCGCAGGCTCACGCCCATTTCTCTGGCAATGATATGAGCGAGCGTGGTCTTTCCCAAACCCGGCGGTCCGAACAGCAGCACGTGATCGAGCGCTTCCCGGCGCCGCCTCGCCGCTTCGATGAATATCTGCAACTGTCCACGAATTTTTTCCTGACCGACGTATTCGTTCAGGTGTTTGGGGCGCAGCGCACGCTCCAGCTCTTCTTCCTGAAGAGAAACGGGGGCGGGGGCGATTAATCGATCGGTTTCAATCATTCAAATAATGCAATTCGCTCGATTTACGGCGGGATTGCATACGGCAGGTAAATTCATGAGATGCAAGCTTAACCTCGGAGCTAAGTTAGATTACTTTTCTTTCGATAGAAGTTTCAACGCTTGGCGTATGCCGTCGGAGACGGCAACATCCGCAGGCAATTGCCTAGTCGCCCAGGTTGCTTCCCGGTCATTATATCCCAGAGATAACAGGGCATTGAGCACGTCGCTGCTATCTCTTGACGCTGAGATTCCTCCTCCCGCCGCAGTTGCGCCAGTCATGCCGGCATTGAGCTTGTCGCGCAATTCCAGCAGTAAGCGTTCGGCGGTTTTTTTGCCGATGCCGGGGATTTTGATCAGCCTTGCGCTATCCTGAGCCGCTACCGCTTGATGCAAGTCGGCGACACTCAGGCCAGACAGCAAAGCCAGCGCGGTTCTGGCACCGACACCAGAGATTTTTACGAGCTGACGAAAGGCTTGCCGCTCCGCTTCGGTGGCGAAACCAAAAAGCAGATGCACGTCTTCGCGCACTACGAGATGAGTGTGCAGTGTGATTTGCGCGCCGATGGCGGGCAGGTTATAGAACGTGCTCATCGGTACATCGATCTCATATCCCACACCCTGCACGTCAACCAGCACCAATGGCGGAAGTTTTTCCACCAGCAGTCCTTTAATCCTGCCGATCATACCAGCCGCCCCCGTTTCATGCGGTAACCCGCTGTCGAAATTCCGCCCAGCCCCAGTCCGCCATGAGCATGGCAGATCGCGCAGGCAAGCGCATCCGCCGCATCCGGACTGGGGCTGCCGGCGAGTTGTAGCAACCGCTTCACCATTTCCTGCACTTGTTCTTTTTTCGCATGACCGTTGCCGACAACCGCCTGCTTGATCTGCAGCGCGGTGTATTCGGCCACAATGAGATTATTCAGGACCGCCGTGCAAATCGCGGCCCCGCGCGCCTGTCCAAGCATCAGCGTGGATTT
>JBKJYB010000127.1:0-3959 GCA_046716045.1 Nitrosospira sp. | reverse complement strand
CTCGGAGAGCCGCCTAATGGATTATCTGGGTTAAAGTTTCATCTGTCGCCGGATTACCCACGCAAAGAAACGAGCGCCGAACAACCATCTTGCCGCTACGGCCATCTTTGAATCGAGGGGCAGCGCGTGCCGTACCGGGGGCTTCGAGTTCGTAACAGCATTAAGCACCGCTTGGGCAATAATCGCTGGGCCCGGTGCCTTGGGTTCGCCAGCCAGAAGATGATGAAGACCTGTAATAATCTTCTGATAAGCAGGCGGATGCGCAACGGTATTGAGCAGCTCCAGTTGCTTGGGAACAAACTCTGTCTTGATCAAACCTGGAGCAATAAGCACGACGTCGATCCCGAACTCCATCACTTCGCCGCGCACTGCATCGGTGAGTGCTTCCACGGCATGCTTGGAAGCTGCATACCAACCGAAACCTGGCGTTGATATCTTTCCCATGACCGAAGCAATATTTACGATGTGCCCTGACTTCTGCTCCCGCATATGCGGCATGACTGCTTGCATGAACCTCGCGTAGCCGAAAACATTAACCTCGAACTGTCGATGGGCCGCGTCCATCGAAACACATTCGATCGCACCCAACTGACCATAAGCTGCATTATTCACCAACACATCAATTCGCCCCTTGGTCAATATAACGTGGTTTACCGTCCTGCGAATGGCGTCTTCATCGGTAACATCCAGCTCGACTGGTTCAATGTGATCGGAGCGTATCTGTTCCAGCCTGTCCATACGCCGCGCAGCGGCGAATACATAATAGCCATTTTTGGCAAGAAGCACCGCCGTTGCTCTGCCGATACCGCTGGACGCGCCGGTAACCAATGCAATTCGCTGGGTCATG
Source organism: Nitrosospira sp. (assembly GCA_046716045.1). GTDB lineage: Bacteria > Pseudomonadota > Gammaproteobacteria > Burkholderiales > Nitrosomonadaceae > Nitrosospira. The sequence continues at coordinate 3,112 of JBKJYB010000127.1, read as the reverse complement.
TTTTCACTCCTGTTATTGTCATTAGGTTAACTTTTTATACATAATGGGGGTCGAGTATCCGGTCACACCGTAATTCCCATGGACAATGTCTCCGCATGCCGAGACATTCGTCCTCTAATGTTACTTTATAGCATCCGGCAACACACTATTCCTCGATCAACTCAAAGATCGGGCCGCTGGCATGCGCATCGGGAGAGAAATATGAAAACTACGATGATCACGGGCGCCAATCGTGGGATTGGGCTGGAATTTTCCAGGCAATATGCCGCAGATGGCTGGCGCGTTTTCGCTTGCACCCGTCATCCAGAAAGATCCGATGCGCTCAACACATTGGCAACCGGATATCCTGAGCAGATCACGGTGCATGCGCTTGATGTCGGAGATCCTACGCAAATTGAGAAATTGGCGCGGTCACTAGCTACTGAATCCATCGACTTACTCCTTAACAATGCCGGCATCTATACATCATGTCATAAAGACGACAATATGGATTACGAGGCATGGAACCATGCGTTTCTCGTCAATACCATGGCACCACTAAAGATGGCCCAGGCATTTTCCTCACAAATCGCCCGCGGCCGTCAAAAAACTATCGTAACCATCAGCAGTAAAATGGGCAGTATCGCGGACAACAGCGGCGGCGGCAGTTATATTTACCGCTCAAGCAAAGCGGCGGTAAATATGGTGGTGAAGAGTCTGGCCATTGACTTGAAGCCAGCCGGTATCACCGCCGTGGTATTGCATCCCGGATGGGTGAAGACCGATATGGGCGGCCCGAATGCGTTGATCTCCGCGGCACAAAGCGTATCCGGCATGCGGCGTGTCATAAGTCAACTCACTCTGGCTGATTCAGGAAAATTCATTGCCTATGATGGTCAGACGGTTCCGTGGTAGGCGTAGCCGGCTTATCACTGCCGGCCCTGCCCAAAATGGAAGGGGAAACGACTGCCCCGCGGTGATTAGGGTGAGCAATCTTACTCGACGATTACCGCGGTTCCGCTAGCGGAAACCATCAGCATACCGTTTTCTTTACCCATTATCTCGTAATCGATATCGATGCCTATTACCGCATTTGCACCGAGATCCTGAGCACGCTGCCGCAGTTCTTCAAGCGCGATTTCGCGGGCTCGCTGCAGCTCCTTCTCGTAGGTTGCGGAACGTCCTCCCACCAGATCCCGGATTCCCGCAAAGAGATCCTTGAACAGATTGGCCCCAAGGATTGCTTCGCCGGCTATGACACCACAATACCGGGTGACGCGCTTCCCCTCTATGCTCGGAGTCGTTGTGAGTTGCATATTCTTCCCCTAATAAAATTTTAAGAAATATGATGATCAACAGATGATCATCATATGAAAGAAATACCGGTGACATTGAGTGTTCCGGTATTACCCCCATCTCCCCTATTGCCCATTGTCAGTTGCCTGGCTGTTAACCCGAAAATATGCAGTTCATGGCCGGTCGCGCGAGCTTATATTTCAGCCAGGAATGATAATCTTCCGGCGACCGGCAGGGTTTGCTGACGTTTAAACGGCACGTTCGCTATGGCGATCCTCCTCCCGAACCGGCTCCTCCTCCCGATCCTGCTCCCCCCGATCCTGCTCCTTTAGGCGGCCTCTTGCGAAGCTTCTTCAGCGGCCTCTTATTCTGCATGCCATCGCGGGGTTTAAACTGATCGGGGGGCACGACGGCCGGGCGCCGTATGCTTCGCTCGGAGGTTATAGCCCGATTGACGGGAGTCAGGGTAATTTCGAGTTCGTTAATCTCATCCCACTGGGCTTCCGTACGTTGCCGCTCGGGTATCGCAAGAAGCTCTTGCAGGCGGTGATACGGGGAAATTGGTTGTGGTTTATCCATGGTATATTAATGCGACGCTTCACTGATAATTATTATCATTTATAATATGACTGTTATGACCCGTCCCGCTACTTATCTCCGGAGTAAATAAAAAATGTCGAGATCCTGCGCCAACCGCTATCTTACCGCAATGTTTTGCTGTGTCACTCTGTTTGGCGCCAGTGTATCCCACGCGGAGCAAGTCGTTGTATATTCGGCACGGATCGAGCAACTCATCAAGCCAATGTTCGATGCTTTTACCAAAGAGACCGGTATCGACGTGAAATTCGTTACCGATAAGGAAGGCGCATTGCTCGCCCGCCTGAAGGCGGAAGGGAAGAATACCCCTGCCGACATGCTCATCACCACGGATGCGGGCAACTTGTGGGAAGCTGCGCGGGAAGGACTGTTGAAACCCATAGAGTCAGAAACGCTTGAAGCCAATATTCCCGCCTATCTGCGAGATCCCCAGAAACAGTGGTTTGGTCTGTCAGTGCGCGCCCGCACCATCATTTACAATACACAAAAAGTGAAACCTGCGGATCTTTCCACCTACGAAGCGCTGGCTGAACCCCGGTGGAAAGGACGTTTATGTCTACGCACCTCCAAGAAAGTATACAACCAGTCGCTGGTGGCAATGATGATCGCTGAATCAGGCGAAGCAAAGACCGAACAAGTCGTAAAAGGCTGGGTCGCCAATTTAGCCACCGATCCCCTGTCCGATGATACCAAGGCGATGGAATTCGTCGCCGCCGGGAAATGCGACGTTACCCTGGCCAACACGTATTATTATGGCCGTCTGATGGAAAAGAATCCCGCATTGCCGCTGGCGGTCTTTTGGCCTAATCAGGTGGGCAGCGGGGTTCATGTGAACATCTCGGGAGCGGGCATTACCCGGTATGCCCATAACGTACCCGCCGCGATCAAATTGCTTGAATTCCTTTCATCGGAGAAAGCACAAAATCTGTTCGCCGATATAAATATGGAATACCCCGCCAATCCCAAGATAAAAACCAATCCTGCTGTTGCGGCCTGGGGCAGCTTCAAACAAAATCCGGTAAATGTGACCAAAGCCGGTGAATTGCAAGCGGAGGCGGTAAAACTGATGGACCGGTCCGGTTATCGATAAGGCATAAGGGGTGAAAGGTGGTACGCTGAACTCAACGGTAAACAATACTACCACGAGATACGCTTTTTTCGGATTTTTAAGTTCCACTTATCGCACCTCATCAGGCTGGCGCCTAATCCCCTTTCTGATGGCTGCGCTCGTGCTGATCCC
>JBKJYB010000126.1:0-2591 GCA_046716045.1 Nitrosospira sp. | reverse complement strand
CTGGCGCCAATGCTGTCGGGCACGCTCTACGCCGCAGGCGGGGCGCTGCTGCTGGCAACGCCGCTAGGCATAGCCTCGGCGCTGTTTATCGCCTATTATGCATCGCCCCGCACCGCCGGCATTTACCGGAGATTGATCGAGCTGCTGGCGGGTATTCCTTCTGTAGTTTACGGTTTTTGGGGCCTGACCACACTCGTGCCGCTGATTAATCAGTTACATCCGCCGGGGGCCAGTCTGCTGGCTGGAATTCTGGTTCTGACGCTGATGATCCTGCCTACTATCACGCTAACCGCGCATGCGGCGCTGTTGGCCGTTCCTGGCGAATATCTGCGCGGTGCGGCGGCGCTGGGCATGTCACGCTGGGGCATGATTCATGGCGTTGCCCTGCCGGCGTCAAAAACGGGTATTGTGGCCGGCATAATGCTCGCAACCGGCCGCGCCATCGGTGAAACCATGGCCGTGCTGATGGTTGCCGGCAATGTAGTGCGGCATGCCGATAGCCTGTTCGACCCGGTGCGCACGCTTGCGGCCAACATTGTGCTGGAGATGGCCTACGCCATGAATGATCATCGCGCTGCCCTGTTTGTATCGGGCTTGACGCTAATGCTGCTGGTAATGGCACTTTCAGGCGTGGCTGGGTGGCTGGGGAGAAATCGTCATGCCTGAAACAGTTTCCGTGAAATTAATACACGCCCATCGGGATCGTTTCGCGCAACTGACCATCTGCTTCGTCGCGTTCCTGGTCTGTGCCGCGTTTGTGTGGATAGTCAGTGATCTTGTGCGCGGCGGCTGGGCGCATCTTTCCTGGGATTTTCTTGTTGATTCACCGCGGGATGCCGGCCGTGCCGGCGGCATCGGACCGATTCTGGTTTCCACCGCTCTAATCCTGCTGATTGCGCTGATGGCGGCGCTACCGCTGGGATGGATGACGGCCGCGCTGCTTGCCGAGTATGTATCCGCCAGCGGCGGTTTCGGCTACGCGGTGCGCTACAGCCTGCAGGTGCTTGCCGGTGTGCCTTCCATTGTTTTTGGCTTGTTCGGTAATGCCTTTTTCAGTATTTATCTGGGTATGGGATTTTCCATCCTGTCTGGCGGCCTGACCCTGGCATGCATGCTGTTGCCCATTCTCGTCAGTACCGCCGAGTCGGGTTTACGTGCCGTACCTGATGCGTATCGCCTATCCGCTGCCGCGTTGGGTATGTCGCGCGCAACAACGTTGTTTCGGTTGTTATTGCCAGCCGCCGCGCCGGCACTGGCCGCGGGTCTGCTGTTGGGGATTGGACGTGCCATGGCCGAAACCGCGGCGCTATTGTTCACCAGCGGCTATGTCGACCGTATACCGGGTTCATTGCTGGATTCCGGACGCTCTCTGGCGATACATATCTTCGATTTATCCATGAATGTTTCCGGTGGCGATACCCCTGCGCACGCGTCGGCACTGGTGCTGATCGTTGCGCTACTGCTCATCAATATGGTTGCCATGTGGCTTACCATCGGCTGGCAGCGCAGAAAAATAGTGTCAGAATGAACTCAACAGGCGCTCCTATTCCAATGCACTCAGAGTCTGAGCAACCCATAGGCCAGGACAACAATGCCTATACACTCGGGCCAATGCAGGCGGGTCCGGTGTGTTGCGACCCGCAACCCTTGATCCAGGTCGACGATTTTTCCCTTCGTTATGGTGCCACGCCCGCGCTGGCGAACGTTACACTGGATATTTATCGTGGCTGTATTACCGCCTTGATCGGCCCTTCCGGCTGCGGAAAAACCAGTTTTCTGTCATCGATCAATCGGCTTACGGATTTGATTCCAGGCTGCCGGATTGCCGGCCGTATTCGCATCGACGGTAGCGACATTCATGACCCCGCCCGCAATGTGCAGGCGTTGCGACGGCAGATCGGCATGGTGTTCCAGAAGCCAACGCCGTTTCCACTCTCCATCCATCGTAACATCGAGCTGCCCTTGCACGAGCATGGCATTACGCGGCGTGCCGATACAAGGGCCATTATCGAGCAGGTATTAGAGGATGTCGGGCTGTGGGACGAAGTGCATGACCGGTTGGATGCTTCCGCGCTGAGCCTGTCCGGCGGTCAGCAGCAGCGCCTTTGCATTGCTCGCGCGCTGGCATTGAGGCCACAGATTCTGCTGATGGACGAACCATGCAGCGCGCTCGATCCGATCGCATCAGGCGTCGTCGAAGATCTGATCAGCCGATTGCGCGGCCGCTACACCATCGTCATTGTCACCCATAATCTGGCTCAGGCGCGCCGCATCGCTAACTACGCAGCATTTTTTTGGGTCAAAGGCCATGCCGGGCGACTGGTTGAATTTGGTCATTGCCGGCAAATTTTTGAATCGCCTGCCCACGAACTTACCGCCGCTTACGTAAATGGTGCGAGAGGATGATTCCAATGAAAAACCCTTTTACCTTCATGCCCATATGAAAGCAATTTAGCATGGACAGGTATATGTTAAAGCTGTATAGTTGCCGGGCCTTCGCTCTTTAGGGCATCTCTAAAAATTCGAATTTTGCCGCAATGCGTTGTTGCTCCTCGGTCGCCAAATGAGAAACGTTCCCCTGCCTGCCGGCC
>JBKJYB010000125.1:0-4938 GCA_046716045.1 Nitrosospira sp. | reverse complement strand
AACGTTGCACCATTTCTGTTGCGATACGTGCGGCGGTAGCAAAATTTCCGGCGGAAAAACTGGCGAGAGAAATGGCGAGAGAAGGGATACCCAGCAAAAAACCTTCGGTTGCGGCAGCTACTGTTCCAGAGTAAACCGTGTCGTCGCCCATGTTGGCGCCATCATTGATACCGGATACGACCATGTCGGGCAATGTGTCCAACATGCCCGTAACCGCCAAATGCACGCAATCCGTGGGCGTGCCATTTACGTAGTAAAAGCCATTATGGGATTTGCGCAGATTAAGCGGACGGTCCAGCGTAAGCGAATTGCTGGCGCCGCTTCGGTCGCGCTCCGGTGCAACCACGATGATATCCGCGATAACGGAAAGCGCTTCCGCAAGACAGGCAAGGCCTGGCGCAAAATACCCGTCGTCGTTGCTGAGCAATATGCGCATTCGATTCGAACAGTACCCAGGTGATTTTGTTACTTATCAGGGGCAAGCATACGCTTAAAAAACCAATCGACTCGCGGATCTGATTGGTCGGGGCGAGAGGATTTGAACCTCCGACCACTTGCACCCCATGCAAGTACGCTACCAGGCTGCGCTACGCCCCGAAGGACAAATTATAGCAAACAAGCCAGGAGGTGAGGAACCTCTATTGATGCGCAGTGGGGCGACGGATATGAAATAATGAGCAGAACAAACTAGGGGGCCTCTCAATAAGTCCCCGAGTTTGGCAGCGGGGGCGCAACGGCGGCTTTGCGGGATAGGGTGCCCCGGAGGCGAAGATGCGAATAGCCGATTCTCTTCGTCAGCGCGGCCTGCCGGACTTAAAGAATCAAAGCTAAGTGGCTGGGCGCGGACCCACGGAGGATTTATTCAAAGATTCCTTAAGATCGAAGCAACGACACACCACTTTTGATCTCGCCTCGCAACAACGTCAAATCGACCGTCGGGGGAAACGCTACGGTTAAGGCGACATTAGCCGATACCGGCTCGACCATGCTTTGTCCCAGGCGGTTGCGGGCGCCGTGGATGGTAAAGCCGTGCTCGTAAAGTAATTCCCGAATACGGCGAATCAGCAGCACCTCATGATGCTGGTAGTAACGGCGGTTGCCCCGTCGTTTGACAGGCTTCAATTGTGTGAATTCCTGCTCCCAATAGCGCAACACATGTGGCTTGACGCCACACAACTCGCTAACCTCGCCAATGGTGAAGTAACGCTTTGCCGGAATGGGCATCAAAGCGCTACTGGGCGTTATGTTTTCCATGCTGGTCTTTTTCAACCATTGCTTTCAATTTTTGGCTGGCGTGGAAAGTCACCACACGCCGCGCGGTAATCGGGATTTCTTCACCAGTCTTGGGATTGCGGCCCGGACGTTGCCGCTTGTCGCGCAATTGAAAATTGCCGAAACCTGAAAGTTTCACAGCATCTCCATTTTGCAGCGCGGCGCGAACCTCTTCGTAGAAAGATTCCACCATGTCCTTCGCCTCGCGCTTGTTGAACCCAACTTTCTCGAATAGTAAATCCGCCAGCTCAGCCTTTGTTAAGGTCATACTCTCCCTCATCTGTTTATTTACGTTTTTGGATGCGGCTAAATCAGCCATTCCTTCTTTCAATTACGTAGCCTTGCGCCAAATTGATTTTCCAGAATATTTATCAACTTTGTCATAACCAGGTCCACTTCCGCGTCGGTCAATGTTTTTTGAGTATCTTGCAATAACACCCGGAATGCAAGACTTTTTTTGCCATCTTCCATCCCCTTGCCGCGATACACATCGAACAGGGAAATTTCCAGAATCATGGGTGATTTTTCCGCTTGCATACCGTCCAGCATCGCCTGAACGGTAACATTCTCCGCTACCACCACAGCGATATCGCGTCGTAGTAGCGGAAATTTTGATATCTCCGCAGCCATCGGCAGCTTTCGTGTCAGCAGGATATCCAGATCCAATTCGAACAGCACTGCGGGATCAGGCAAACCAAGCTTTTGCTGCCAGCGGGGATGAAGTTCTCCCAGATGGCCGGCGATTCTTTCACCTAAACGGATTCGGGCCGATTTACCGGGATGCAGAGTGGGATGAGAAGCCACCTCAAAATGCACCCGTGCTGGCCAAAACAGCGCCTCGATATCCGCCTTTGCATCATAAAAATCCACTCTGCGGGCGGATATTCCCCACTGCTCGGCCACGGCGTCTCCATAGCAAAGTCCAGCCAGTTTCTCCGGTTGCGCGTAAGTTTCATCTTTTCTCACAAAACAACACCCGATCTCGAACAGCCGCACTCTGGTCTGCTTGCGGTTAAGATTGAATTGCAAGTTCGATATAAGGCCACCAAGCAGGCTGCTACGCATCACCCCCATCTGACTGGACAGGGGGTTTTTCAATGCCACCGGCGTTTTCTCCCCCGCCAACTCCAATTCCCATGAGGCATCCACGAAAGCATAGTTGATGACTTCCTGGTAGTCTCGTCCTATCAAAATCTGCCGTAGCTGTGATGGGCCGTGTACGGTCTCCGACGCGGGTAGCATGCGCAACTCCCCATGAGGGGATGCCGCTGGGATGTGATTGTATCCATAAATGCGCGCCAATTCTTCAATCAAATCTTCTTCTATGGCGAGATCGAAACGGTAAGTCGGTGGCGTTACACGAAACACGCCGGCTGAGGTGGAAAAATTGAATTGCAGGCGCCGTAATAGTGCGGCGACCGTGGCCTCATCAAGCGTTATGCCCAGCACTCTTCGTGACCGTTCCAACCGCAGATCAATCGGATTGCGTTGCGGCAATTTACCCCTGACCTCAGTAATCGGGCCTGCCCTGCCGCCACAAATATCGAGCACCAGGCTTGTGGCGCGTTCCATCGCATTGCGTGTGGCAGCAAAGTCCACGCCGCGCTCAAAACGGTGCGCCGAATCGGAACTGAAGCCCAGGCGGAATGATTTACCGGCGACCACTTCCTGACTGAAGAATGCGCTTTCCAGAAACAGGCCGGTTGTGCCTTGCTGCACGCCACTTTCATTCCCGCCCATGATACCTGCGAGCGCCAGCGGGCTGGCCTCATCGGCGATCACCAGCATCTCGGGCTGCAAAACGAGGTCTTCACCATTCAGCAATTGGAGTGTTTCGCCGGATCTGGCATAGCGCACATGGATTGCCCCCATACCCGCATGTACGCCCGCAATCCTCGCCAGGTCGAAAGCATGAAGCGGCTGACCGGTCTCCAGCATGACATAGTTGGTCACGTCCACCACTGCGTTGATCGTGCGTATCCCGCTGCGCGCCAGGCGACGAATCATCCATTGCGGGGTGGGAACGTCGAGGGATATTCCACGTACTATTCTGCCACAATAAAGTGGGCAGGCATCCGGCGCATCCACGTATACCGCCAGACTTTCGTCAATCTGATCCTGAACGGGTTCGATTTCAAACGGTTTAAGAATTTCAGATGTAATCGCCGCCACTTCCCGCGCTACTCCGGATAGTCCCAGGCAATCGGCACGGTTGGGTGTCAGCTTGATTGTAATAAGGGTATCATCAAGCTCGTAATAATCGCGGAAGTCCACACCCGTCGGCGCATCTTCGGGGAGCAGCAATAAACCCGCCTCGGTTTCTTCCAGACCAAGCTCCTTGGCTGAGCACAACATACCGGAGGATTCCACTCCGCGTATCCTCGTCTGTTTAATGACAACCCCGGGCAGTTGCGCACCGGCCAGCGCACATGGCACCTTTATCCCGACGCGAACATTCATCGCACCACAGACAATTTGTAGCGGCTCATTACTCGCGGTTGAGCCTGCGTTCACCTGGCAAACATTGAGGTGATCAGCGTCAGGATGTTTTTCCACCGACAGAACTTCGGCCACCACCACCTTGTTGAAGACCGGGACGACAGGCTCGGCAGCTTCCACTTCCAGACCCGCCATGGTCAGCGCATGGGCGAGATCGAGGGTGGACAATGGCGGATTAACGAAAGTACGAAGCCAATTTTCTGAGAATTTCATGAGCGCCTGGTTGCCGCGAAAGAAACGGTTTTTGAGAACCCAATTGATTACAATGTCAGCCGATGAACTGGAATTGGGAAGTGAGTTGGCAAATACGATTGGCTGATATGTTCAGCTCTTTAACCCGGATGTTTCGTAAATTCGCGCGTCCTCGCTGGTCTTTTGTTTCGTATGGAAATTTTGTTCAGTCGAGCGTATGAATAATTACGCCACTCTTTCACAAAATCTTCCTACAAAACAAAATGCTGCGCAATCATCACGCGAATTTATGAAACATCCGGGTTAATTAAACTGCTTAAGGAATCGTAAGTCATTCTCGAAAAATAGGCGCAAATCGTTCACGCCATACCTCAGCATCGCCAGCCGCTCCACTCCCATGCCAAAAGCGAAGCCAATATATTTTTCGCTGTCTATACCGACATGCTTAAAAACGTTGGGATGCACCATACCGCAACCCAGCACTTCCAGCCAGCCTGTGTAGCTGCATACACGGCAGCCACTACGACACATCACGCAACCAATATCCATTTCGGCGGATGGCTCGGTAAACGGGAAGAAAGAAGCACGGAAGCGCACCGGCAAATCGTCGCGCTCGAAAAAGTGTTGCATGAAATCCGCCAGTACACCCTTTAGTGCCGAAAAATTGGCGTTCTCATCCACCCACAAACCCTCTACCTGATGAAACATGGGAGTATGCGTCAGATCCGAGTCGCACCGGTATACCCGCCCTGGCGCGATTACCTTTAAGGGCGGCTGGTTGCTTTGCATATATCGTATCTGTACCGGCGAAGTATGTGTACGCAGTAAATGCTCATTATTCCCGCTATTCCCATCGTCGACGTAGAAGGTGTCGTGCATCGCCCTCGCCGGATGATTTTCCGGAATGTTAAGCGCGGTGAAATTGTAAAAGTCGGTTTCGATTTCAGGGCCCGACGCCACAGCAAAACCAATCGA
>JBKJYB010000124.1:0-2946 GCA_046716045.1 Nitrosospira sp. | reverse complement strand
GTGTAGCTTCGCCTAAGGTTCTCATTGATTGCAAACAAGTAATCCGCAATCTTTTGCGGCCTGGAACCCTCAGCTTGTTCACTTTGAAGTTTGTAGAAAAGTACCCGTGCATCGGTTGGCCACGGGTCTTCGGCCTCACGCGGGATTTCCCACTCTTCCCATACCAACAATTTGTCATTCCCGCGCACGCGGGAATCCAGGTTTATTGATTCTGGATGCCCGCCTTCGCGAGCATGACGGGTAGAAGTACGCCCCAGTGCTTCATTCAATTTCGCCCTCAGCGGCTCAAGTTTCGCCTGCCATTTTTCCCAGATAACATCGATCTCTGCATTATTGGCGATGGATTTGAGGGTAATGTGCGGCACACGCTCATAGACGAATCCGTGGCGGATGTCTCCGCGCACAGGCTGCAAACTCGGCGCGCTGCGGGTGATTTCGGCTTCCTTGACCTGGCCTTCGCGGGAATCGGCCAATAGGTAAAATGGGTAGCGTGCGCCCATGATACGGGCGCGAGCCAATGCCAGCGCCACGCGCGAAGTGTCTATCGTGATCCAGCGGCGGCCCCATTGCTCGGCGACGGTAGCTGTGGTGCCGGAACCGCAAGTCGGGTCGAGTACGAGATCTCCGGGGTCGGTCGTCATTAATATGCATCTCTGGGCTACAAGCGGGCGGGTCTGAACTACATAAAGCTTCGGATCGCTCGAGCTGAAGCCACTGCTTGTATCTGGCCATTGATTGTTGAACGGGAAAGCACTGAAATCGTCGATGAAGCGACGAAACATCAATCGCTTACCTGTGCCTTCAAGACGGCCAGCATTTCCCAAGCGAACAAGCCCAACGCGGTGCGTCTTCCAATGACTATTTCCTGGGCATTCATATTGTTGCAGCGCGAATCTGATTGGCGCGGAACCAATCTCCGACCACCCTTTAGAAACAAGATCGCCAAGTGTAAATACTCGCCCGTCGGTAGGCATTTCATCGTCACCGATAATTTCGCTTTTCGTAAGGGGCCTTTGGCTGCCATCTGAACACAGAATGTTTCGGTACTTATCACCTTTATCACTATTGATCGCCTTGATGCCATACAACGGCCTGAATTTGAGTGACTCCTTTTTCTTGGCGAAAAAGATAATGTAGTCAGACGTATTGGAGAGGTGGTTCGTCGAATGAGCGCTCGTGGTCGCAAATACGATCATTGATACAAAATTTTCTTCTCCAAACACCTCCTCAAGTAATGCTCGAACACGATGAACGTTCTCTTCGCCGATCTGAACGAAGATAGAACCGGATTCGGTGAGCAGATCGCGGGCGACAGTTAGGCGGTCGCGGAGGTAAGTAAGATAGCTGTGAATACCGTCCCGCCAAGTGTCACGGAAGGCTTTCACCTGCTCCGGCTCGCGGGTGATGTGATCAACCTTCCCGTCCTTCACGTCGCGACTGGTGGTGGACCACTGGAAGTTGCTGTTAAATTTGATGCCGTAGGGTGGGTCAAAGTAAATGCACTGCACCTTACCGCGCAGGCCCTCACGCTCCGCGAGGCTGGCCATGACCTGGAGAGAGTCGCCGAGGATCATGCGGTTGCTCCAGTTCTGGTCGTGCTGATAGAACTCGGTCTTGTCTGCGTCCTTGGGGATGCCGTTGAAATCGGCGAACAGGTCGGGCGTGATCTGTCCCGTTTCATGCCTGCGCTCCCGGGTCTCACGCAGCAGGTCGTTGATGAGCGCCTTGGGATGCACCTTTTCCTGGATGTAGAGTGGCGGGGCATGCACCACCAGATCGCTCCAGTCCTGTACGTCCTTGCCGCGCCAGATGAGCTGCGGGTCGAGGTCGCGATTCAGCTTCTGCTGGAATTCATCCGAGACTTTCCCAAGGTCGTGCAGCGCACCAATCTGGTACAGCAGCTCGGTATATTTGCGCGAATAGCGCACCTGCGTGGGGTTTTTGGTCTGCTCATCCAGCACCGACTGGTATTCAGCAGTAGGGATATTCTTGCGCGTCGCCTCTTCGTACTTCAAAGCCTCGACGGTTTTGCCGGGGGGATTCTTGGCCATGATGAATTTCTTCGTTATGAGTCCAGCGAGTCGAGGTTTTTCAAGGATTTTTTCTCTTCTGTAGCGAGGCGGCGTTCGACCTTTTTAACGTCTTCTGCCGCAGGGAGATTCTCCGGAAGAATGCCACGTTCGAGCAATGTTTTGCGCACGGCCGCGATGTTGGTAAAGTGCTCATTGGAGATATCGCCTTCAGTTTTCAACTGCTGCTGTCGGGCATTGAAGATGGTGATTTCGGTAGCGAAATCCTTGGCCTTGAGAATGATGGTTGGTGCGAAATCCGCTAGCGGGCGATTATCCGGAACCTTCCACTGTGATTTCATGGCTTGGGTGGTTTTGCCGAACATGGCCTGATCGCCTTTACTGCGGATGAGGCCAAAATTCTGGTTGCCGCCGGTCTGTTCGTAGATGACATCTGAAAGCTCCTTTTCCGTGGCCGTAAGTTTCCTGCGAGCGGATACGCGCTCGGCTTCAAATAGCCGCTGCTCGATTAGCTCGGCCTTGCGGGTCTGGATGGCGAAATAGGTCTGGGCAAAGGCGATTTCCTGTTTCCTGGGGTCGCCGTTCTGGGCGATGAGGTAGCAGGCGTAGCGGGTGAGCATGAGATCCTCAATCTCCCGCTGGCTGCCCGAGCCGAGGTCCACCATTTTGTTGACGCCAACAAAATGGTCGGCGACGCGGTGGCCGGAGACTTCACAGGCCGTCCTGGCCTTGGAAACAGCCGTGTTGAAATTGCGCCATTCATCGTAGCCGAGGAGATGCTGGATGTCCCGCGCGAGCCAGTATTCGACGCCGCCTTCCGTCTGCTGGGCGTGGGCTTCAAAGGTGGTGGTGAGAGTTTGGACGAGTTCGGTTTTCATGTTTCGAGTATTTCCGCCACGTTGCCGGCGATGGTTTG